>NZ_JAEHBQ010000098.1:0-256 GCF_016483555.1 Bacillus cereus group sp. N14 | reverse complement strand
CCCTCCGGCGGGCAAGGCAGGCGCTCGCCCAGCTGAGCTAAGGCCCCAAACAATTATCGGGCAGCCAGGACGTGACCCTGCGACCCCCTGGTCCCAAACCAGGTGCTCTACCCAGCTGAGCCACTTCCCGAAAGAACACGCGCCCGAGAGGAGGCGAACCCCTAACCTCTTGATCCGTAGTCAACCGCTCTATCCAATTGAGCTACGGGCGCATATGGTGCCGAGGGCGGGGGTCGAACCCGCACGGTGGTCACCC
>NZ_JAEHBQ010000097.1:0-257 GCF_016483555.1 Bacillus cereus group sp. N14 | reverse complement strand
GCCCAACCCGACTGGCGTCCTCGAGAGCTCGGTCATCGGACCGAATTACGGTTGGCTGACATCATTCGCAAATACGGGCGGGCCCTCGCCCGCCGCTCTCCCGTCGGTGTACGCGTCGAGATGACTGGACAAACAGATCCTGTCACGCTCCACCCCGGCGATCGCATCGTCACCCTGGTCGGAAAGCCCTCGGAAGTCATTCTGCTTCTCACCGGACGCACATCGGTGGCCCAGGTGGATGTGCTTGGCGAGCCCGC
>NZ_JAEHBQ010000096.1:0-260 GCF_016483555.1 Bacillus cereus group sp. N14 | reverse complement strand
TATACTGGTTCTTCTGGCCCCTAGTTCTTTACTTGTTATATTGTTTTTAGTGTTTGTTGTGGTTCTTTGTGATCTAATGGTTATATAGGTTTCACTGGCTCTACTGGTGCTACTGGACCTCAGGGAGTTCAAGGTAACACAGGCGCTACTGGTGCCACTGGACCTCAGGGTAAAAAAGGTCTCAGAGGCGCAACTGGAGCTAAAGAACATCATGGTAGGGGAGGGCGCGGTGGGCGCGCTGGCGGTAAAGAAAGGGGGGG
>NZ_JAEHBQ010000095.1:0-260 GCF_016483555.1 Bacillus cereus group sp. N14 | reverse complement strand
TCCGCAGTAGCTCAGCGGTAGAGCTATCGGCTGTTAACCGATCGGTCGTAGGTTCGATTCCTACCTGCGGAGCCATTGGAGAGCTGTCCGAGTTGGCCGAAGGAGCACGATTGGAAATCGTGTATACGTCACAAGCGTATCAAGGGTTCGAATCCCTTGCTCTCCGCCATAGGATTTATAATATTGGCCCGTTGGTCAAGTGGTTAAGACACCGCCCTTTCACGGCGGTAACACGGGTTCGAATCCCGTACGGGTCACCA
>NZ_JAEHBQ010000094.1:0-262 GCF_016483555.1 Bacillus cereus group sp. N14 | reverse complement strand
CCACCCTATCCCCCACCACAACACCCCTCAGAACCAATACCTCCCACTGCACCTCCCGCACCTACTGCACCCCCTCCAACAACTCGCCCACCACCCCCTACACGCCCAACAGGCCCGACTGGACCGACTGGCCTAACTGGACCGACTGGAAAGTCTGGGATTACAGGACCTACTGGGTCGTATGGGCTTACTTGATATGAAGGAGAGACAGTTAATACGGTTGGTGCTGGGGTTGCTGGGGAAAGAGGTCAATGTGATTAGT
>NZ_JAEHBQ010000093.1:0-262 GCF_016483555.1 Bacillus cereus group sp. N14 | reverse complement strand
TGAGCTACTACATCTGCCTTGCTGTAATAGAGCATGACTTCATGAAAGAAATCTGATAAAGGTGTCTCTTGAATTTGAACACTTGGAATACCCTTTATTTCATTTTCAGGAACAAGATTTCTCCCCTTTAATTGAGCGACTACAACATTTGCATCTCCTCTCGCATACTCGTGAAAAGGTGTTAGTGTTTCTTCAAGTGTAGGATCAGATAATACCGTTGTTCCATCAGCATTTTTTACAGGTATAGCGGTAGCTGTTTTAT
>NZ_JAEHBQ010000092.1:0-263 GCF_016483555.1 Bacillus cereus group sp. N14 | reverse complement strand
TAGTAATCGAGTTTTTGCATTAATGGTTTGATATACTTCCCTCCTCTCGTTAGTATGGGTAACGATGAAAAATTAACACTCATTATTGTTTTCCACTTCAGTATGTTGCGTTGCAAGTTACTGAATGTTATATTTTGGATAACAGCTACCTTGCAAGTCAATTTACCTTAGTGAAATGTTGTGAAATCATGCACAGCCAAATGTTAAAAGGGGGGCTCGAAGGTTGCATCCTATACATCATTTAACAATAAGAAGTGTACGGA
>NZ_JAEHBQ010000091.1:0-265 GCF_016483555.1 Bacillus cereus group sp. N14 | reverse complement strand
CATGTCTTTTTTATTACGAAAAAGGAGGTGAACAATTGGAGCGAGTGAATGATATTTTCAGAAGTCTTAATATAATTGACGTATTCAACTCTACAACATTTAAACTTGGTTCATTAGTTGGTGGAAGTTTAGGAACATTTCTGAGCATTATATACGGAAAATCGAACTTAATATGGATTTGCATTCTGATGATGGTAGTAACTTTAGATTGGATTACTGGAAGCAAAGCATCAAAATTAGATGGATCGTATTCATCAGCATATGG
>NZ_JAEHBQ010000090.1:0-268 GCF_016483555.1 Bacillus cereus group sp. N14 | reverse complement strand
ATATAGAGATAGCTCATGAGATAGCTAAAACTGCCCATGCTGGACAAGTAGATAAAGCAGGAATTGACTACATCAAACACCCTGAGACAGTTGCTAGCTTTGTAGATACGGCCGAAGAGAAAGCTACTGCTTATTTGCATGATGTTCTTGAAGATTCTGAGATAACAGCTGTTGATTTATTAAATGCTGGTATACCTCATAACGTAGTTGAGGCAGTGCAGGTACTGACAAAAGAGAAATACACACCTTATTTTCAGTATCTGAGCAG
>NZ_JAEHBQ010000009.1:0-204632 GCF_016483555.1 Bacillus cereus group sp. N14 | reverse complement strand
GCTGTTTACATAAGATGAATAAAATTGCTAGGGAGGTAAGTCTGCCTAAACTAACAATGATTAATTCATCTTTATACTGTTCAATAAGAGGAATAACTTCGAAAAAATTCTCCATTTCTCCGTTAGTCACATGTCCCTTTGGAATAATTGGCCCGAGCCCCTGTTTCCCGTGTACTTCCGTAAAGAAAGCAGGAGGGGCGCCAGTAAGTGGGCGTTCTGATCCACCAAATATCTTGATATTTCTATCCTTTGCTTCGTTCTTAAGAAAATGAGCGTTTTGTACGGCCATTTCTTTTGGAACATTGCCGTAATCAGCAACGATGCCGACGATTTCTATTTCATCAATAAAGAATGCTAAGAGGAGAGCCATCGTATCATCAATGCCAGGATCACAAAAAATAAGAACTTTTTTTGGCATATGTTCACCACCTATCTTGTTTATCCCGTAAAAGTCCGATTGTAGGGATGAAGAAAACTACCCCTAATGAAAGTTTCACTTTATTATATGTAAGCTTAAGGATAAAAAGATTATTTTATTGAAATAACAACCTTTAAAATTCAGAAAATAAAAACTTTTTATATTAGGTCAAGGTTTTTGACGTAATTTCCGCCTGAAAATCCAGTCATATCAAGGTTGTAAGCGTCTAACATAAGCTATTTTTGCTGTCAAGTTGATAAATTGCAGCTTTTTACAATTTATACTATGATAAAGATATTAAGAGAAGATCGTATAAACATGAGGGATGATGAACATGAAATTTACAAAGATTCTTGTCCAAATTGCAGCTCTTTACGTTTTTTATATGGTTGGAAATTGGGTACAAGAAGTGTTAAATATTCCGATTCCAGGAAGTTTGATTGGAATGTTCCTCTTGCTTGTTTTACTTAGCCTAAAAGTCCTTCCAGTGAAATGGTTCGATTTAGGAGCAGAAACACTCGTTGCTATTATGCCGTTTTTATTAATTCCGCCAACGCTTGGCCTAATGAATTACGGTGCTTTTTTTATGAGTAAAGGAATTTCTCTTTTCATTACAATTGTAGCGAGTACATTTTTAATTATTATTGTCGCAGGACATACAGGACAATATCTTGCGAATAGAAAGGAAAGAGAGTCGCGATGAGCCAAATATTAATCGGAATCGGTTGGGTTCTTTTTACGGTGCTATTATACCAATTATCTAAAAAAATCTATAAATTATTTCCAACACCATTCACCATTCCAATGCTTGTAGCAACAGGATTAATGGCTTTCTTATTTATCATGCTTGATATACCATATCAACATTATATGGAAAGCGGTGGTGGCTGGATTGCAAAACTGCTCGGACCCGGTGTTGTAGCATTTGCAATTCCTCTTTATAAACAACGTCACGTTCTGCAAAAATATGTTGTACCGATTGCTGGTGGCGTATTAGTAGGGACAACAGTTGCAATCGCAAGTGATTTTGCCATTGCATCACTTATGGGAACAGATAAAAGCTTAATTTTATCTTCTTTACCAAAATCGGTGACAATGCCAGTTGCGATGAGTGTTTCAGAGCAAGTTGGTGGTGTACCGTCATTAACAGCAGCTTTCGTTGTTATCGCAGGTATTACTGGAACGATTACCGGCCCACTTTTATTAAAATGGAGCCGCGTTACAAACTCAGTTGGTAAAGGTATCGGATTTGGATGTGCTTCTCATATTATGGGTGTAATGAGAGCGATGAAAAATAATGAACATGAAGGTGTTATTGGATCGGTAACAATGACATTAACAGCAATTTTGACATGTTTGCTCGGGCCGTTATTTGCAATGATGTTTATGTAATAGAAGAAAAGCGAGAGCGACTCTATAGCTCTCGCTTTTCTATAGAATTTATGCTACAGTTAAAATAACTGAATCTTTGTAGGAGGTACGCCAAGTGCATACGTTATTATCCGTTTTACTTATTATTGTATCGATTTTAATGATTGTTATGGTACTTATGCAGTCTAGTAATAGCTCAGGCCTTTCAGGTGCAATTTCAGGCGGTGCAGAGCAATTATTTGGTAAGCAAAAAGCACGTGGAATTGAAGCGGTATTAAACCGTATTACAATTGTTTTAGCTGTATTATTCTTTGTATTAACAATTGGTGTTACGTACTTCAATTTATAGAATTGAAAGAAGAAGCGTTAGTAAGTTGTACTAATGGTTCTTCTTTTTTTATTTTGCCATTTGAAAGATGTTTCTAATTAGATTATAGAAATATAAATATGGTACACTAGATATAGAAAGAATACGACTAGATTACAGAAGAGAAAGAGGAGAAGTACATGATGAAATTAGCATCTCCGAAACCATTTACATTTGAGGGTGGAGACCGCGCTGTTTTATTACTACATGGTTTCACAGGAAACTCAGCTGATGTACGTATGTTAGGGCGTTTCTTAGAGAAGAAAGGCTACACTTGTCATGCGCCAATTTTTAAAGGGCACGGTGTACCACCAGAAGAGCTTGTTCATACAGGTCCTGAAGATTGGTGGCAAGACGTAATAGAAGCATATCAGCTTTTAAAAGATAAAGGCTTTGAGAAAATTGCTGTTGCTGGATTATCACTTGGCGGCGTATTTTCTTTAAAATTAGGTTATACAGTACCGGTTTTAGGTGTAGTGCCAATGTGTGCACCAATGTATATTAAGAGTGAAGAAACGATGTACCAAGGTATATTGGCATATGCCCGCGAATATAAAAAACGTGAGCAAAAATCACCAGAGCAAATCGAACAAGAAATGTTGGAATTCCAAAAGACACCGATGAATACATTAAAAGCATTACAACAATTAATTGCTGACGTACGTAACAATGTGGATATGATTTATGCACCTACATTTGTTGTACAAGCGCGTCATGATGAAATGATTAATACAGATAGTGCTAACATTATTTATAACGGTGTAGAATCTACGTTAAAAGACATTAAATGGTATGAAGACTCTACGCATGTCATTACACTTGATAAGCAACGTGACGAGCTACATGAGGATGTATATAACTTCTTGGAGCAACTAGATTGGTAAGATCTAGTTGCCTCTTTTTTTCATAAGGAATTTTTTGTGAAAACTGTAAAAATCATTAGGGGAGTATTAAAGTTTCGCTTTATACATCCCGAGTCTTTCGGATACACTAAATAATATAAGGGTTTAAAGGAGGTATTTCTGCTTGGAAGAAATCATACAAGAAAATATTGATAAGTTGTTATTATTTATGAGAGAAGAAGCGTATAAACCGCTAACGATACAAGAGTTAGAAGAGGCATTTGGAATTGAAGGTTCTGAGGGCTTTAAAGATTTTGTAAAGGCACTTGTAACGATGGAAGAGAAGGGACTTGTTATTCGCACACGTAGTAACCGTTACGGTCTTCCTGAAAAGATGAATTTAGTACGCGGTAAATTAATTGGACATGCACGTGGCTTTGCATTCGTTGTACCAGAAGAGAAGAAAACCGGAGACGATGATCTTTTCATCCCACCTACAGAGTTAAACGGTGCACTTCATGGCGATACAGTATTAGCGCGTGTTAGCGCACAATCAAGTGGATCACGCCAAGAAGGTTCAATTGTACGTATTTTAGAGCGCGGCACGAAAGAACTAGTTGGTACATATACAGAATCGAAAAACTTTGGATTTGTTGTACCTGACAATAAGCGTTGGACGAGTGATATCTTTATCTTGAAAAGTGCATCAATGGGTGCTGTAGAAGGCCATAAAGTAGTTGTGAAAATTACGAGCTATCCAGAGAATCGTTTAAGTGCAGAAGGTGAAGTTATTCAAATTCTAGGTCATAAAAATGATCCAGGAGTAGATATTTTATCAGTTATCCATAAACATCATCTACCTTTAGCATTCCCTGAAGAAGTGATGGAGCATGCAAACAGTGTACCAGAAACGATTTCAGAAGAAGATTTAAAAGATCGCCGTGACCTGCGTGACCAAATGATCGTAACGATTGACGGTGCAGATGCGAAAGATTTAGATGACGCTGTTACAGTAACGAAGCTCGAGAACGGTAACTACAAGCTTGGCGTTCATATTGCGGATGTAAGTCATTACGTTCAAGAAGGTTCTCCAATTGATGTAGAAGCAGCGGAAAGAGCAACGAGTGTATATCTTGTTGACCGTGTAATTCCGATGATTCCGCATCGTCTATCTAACGGTATTTGTTCGTTAAACCCGAAAGTAGACCGTCTGACGTTATCTTGTGAAATGGAAATCAACAACTTAGGTGATGTTGTAAAGCATGAGATTTTCCAAAGTGTGATTAAAACGACAGAGCGTATGACGTATGCTGACGTAAGAAGCATTTTAGAAGATGAGGACGAAGAGTTAATCAAACGCTATGAGCCGCTCGTACCAATGTTTAAAGAGATGGGTCAATTGGCACAGATTTTACGTGAAAAACGTATGCGCCGCGGTGCAATCGACTTTGACTTTAAAGAAGCGAAAGTATTAGTAGATGAAGAAGGTAAACCGACAGATGTTGTCATGCGTGATCGTTCTGTATCAGAGAAGTTAATTGAAGAATTTATGCTTGTTGCGAACGAAACAGTAGCAGAGCATTTCCACTGGATGAACGTACCATTCATGTACCGTGTCCATGAAGATCCGAAAGAAGATAAGTTGGAACGTTTCTTCGAGTTTGTAACAAACTTCGGATATGCAGTAAAAGGACGTGCGAATGAAATACATCCTCGTGCGCTGCAACAAATTCTTGAAATGGTTCAAGGACAGCCTGAAGAAGTAGTTATTTCAACAGTAATGCTTCGTTCAATGAAGCAAGCGCGTTACGATGCGGATAGCTTAGGACATTTCGGTTTATCAACTGAGTTCTACACACATTTCACATCACCAATTCGTCGTTACCCAGATACAATCGTTCATAGATTAATTCGTGAATACATCATTAACGGTAAAGTCGACAACGAAACACAAGCGAAATGGCGTGAAAACTTACCTGAAATTGCAGAGCATTCTTCTAATATGGAACGCCGTGCAGTTGAAGCAGAACGTGAAACAGACGAAATGAAAAAAGCAGAGTATATGGTTGATAAAATCGGCGAAGAGTATGATGGTATGATTAGCTCTGTAACAAACTTCGGTTTATTCGTAGAGCTTCCAAATACAATTGAAGGTCTTGTACATGTTAGCTACTTAACAGATGATTACTATCGTTATGACGAGAAACATTTCGCAATGATCGGAGAACGTACAGGTAACGTATTCCGCATCGGAGACGAAATTACAATTCGTGTTATTAACGTAAACAAAGACGAGCGTGCAATCGACTTTGAAATCGTTGGCATGAAAGGTACGCCTCGTCGTAAGTTCAAAGATCGTCCAGTCGTTATCGAACAGCCAAGAACAGGCAGAAAGAAACGCGGTGGACGTAGCGAGCGTAGTAATGAGCGCGGTGGCGAGCGCGGCACAGGAAGAAAGTTTGATCGTGGCGGACAAGGAAAAGGAAAAGGATCCGCATCAGCATCAGCATCCACATCCGCTAGTCAGCCAGGGAAAAAAGATGGTAACGGTAATGGTAAGAAGAAAAAAGGCTTCTTTGAAAATGTACCAGGATTCAAGAAGAAAAAGAAAAAGCGCAAGTAAGAAAAGAGTGGCTTCGCTTTAATGAAAAGCGGGGCCTTTTCTTTTTTATTGATGGCTTGAGAGCGAGCCACTTTCGCTTTTTTATAACATTTGTTACAATAGTGAAAATAGAGGAGGGACGTTATATGCCAAAAGGTTCAGGTAAGGTTATTGCACAAAATAAAAAAGCATTTCATGATTATTTCATTGAAGAAACATACGAGGCAGGGCTTGTCCTTCAAGGAACGGAAATTAAGTCGATTCGCGCTGGACGCGTGAACTTGAAAGATGCGTTTGCACGTGTACATAATGGTGAAGTATGGGTACATAATATGCATATTAGTACATATGAGCAAGGGAATCGTTTCAACCATGATCCGCTTCGCACGAGAAAGTTACTTCTTCATAAAAAAGAAATTGAGAAGTTAACGGGTGCTTCAAAAGAAACAGGCTATGCATTAGTTCCAGTTAGAATTTATTTAAAAAATGGATTCGCGAAAATGGCACTTGGTTTAGCAAAAGGTAAAAAGCAATATGATAAGCGTAACGATTTAAAAGAGAAAGAAGCAAAACGTGAAATTGCACGCGCGTTCCGTGATCGTCAAAAGATGTAATACAGATATTTACATTTGTAAAACGACGCGCGTATGTTATAATAACTTATGTAAGATTGTTGCACATTGAAAAACAGCTCTTAGTAGCTATCACGATATTTCTTCGTATGCTCCATTTTTATCATGGGGACGTTACGGATTCGACAGGGATAGTTCGAGCTTAGGTTGCGAGTCGAGGGGATCGGCCTCGTTAAAACGTCAAAGCCTATAATTGGCAAACAAAACAATCTTTCTTTAGCTGCTTAATTGCACTAAAGGTTCCTCCCTCCATCGTCCATGTGGTAGGGTAAGGGACTCAAACTAAGTGGACTACGCCGGAGTTCGCCGTCTGAGGGCGAAGGAAGAGAACAATCAGACTAGCAACTTGGAAGCCTGTCGATAGGCCGAAGAGTTCGCGAAATGCTAATATATCGACTACACTCGTAGAAGCTTAAGTGCCGATATTTTTGGACGTGGGTTCGACTCCCACCGTCTCCACCAATACATATTTGGTGGTTTTTTTATTTTGTTATAACAGGAAGCATAACTTTGCATAAAATGCAGGTTTCTGCTTCCTTTTTTGTTATGTAAAGATATGCTCCTTAGAAGTAATTTTAATTAATAATTCATGTTGTTTTAGAATAAAGTTTGTTCAAATTAAGCAAATAACCTTGATAAACAAAAAGAAAAAGGCGTGTTTTGAAAAAAATTGATCAAAACACGCCCTTAATATTTTCAATTAGTTTATTCTTTTATAAAAACTTGGATCATTTCCTATCTATGTTGCTCAAGAATCCTGCCCTATAGCTGAATAAGAAAACCCCTTATTCAAATACAACCATTTCCCCGACATCCATAAATCCAAATCGCTTATAGATATTTTTTCCATCATCTGAAGCTTGTAATACAACTGGTTTTTGTTTATCCGTTGTTTGATTTAGAAGAAATTGAAACATTTCACTGCCAATTCCTTTACCTCTAAATGTTTCTTTTGTCATCACATCATAAATACCATAACTATCTTTGCTTTCTATTAATAAACCAGTAGTTACAGGCATTTCATCTATGCATCCAATAAACATTTGAACTTCTGAACCTAATTTTACTTGAGAAAACTTATTAAAATAACTTTCTAATGCGTCTTTTTCTGGTGTACCCTCAAATAAGCTCATGAATACGTCTATATATTTTAAAAGTTCTTCATTATTTTTCACATTAGTAATGATAAGTTGATCGGAAATTCTTTGACCAACATTAAGCGTATTTTCAAGCTTCATCATCACATTACGTTCCGCTTCTTCTAGGTCATATTCTTGCATAAGCTTTGTCCAATCTTCGGTTAAATACTGAGCATCAATCCAAATACTAAAGGGATATTTTTTATGTGAAAAATTATCGATTCCATGTCTAATCTTACCTGCATTTTTGATATTTGGAGATTTCGGCAATACCACATTGAATGTATCAGAAGGAATGTCTGTATTTGCTATGATGAAATCTTCTTCTTTTGTAAGTTCTCCATTAACTGCATGAGTAAATACTTTTAATTTTTCTTCCAAATTGTTTATGACTAATTGTTGATTTGTAATCATGTTTTTGCACCTTTCAAATTAATTTAGCGCGCTGTTTTTTATTATAAGGTTAATTAAACACTAAATATACCGTGTTCACAGTATTTACATCCTCCCATAATATTCAGAAAATATTGAAGCGATTTGTCTTCTAGGTTTAAAGCAATAGAAAAAATACCGTATTTTGTTTTGTAGTTTTATAAAATGTTTAAGTTGATGGGGGAGGGTAGTACCCCTGAAACAGAAAATGAAGAAATAGTTATTGATGATAAACAGGTAGATACTATAGCTACCTTTAATGATTACATAATACGTATTTAAATCTTCATACCCTTTGTGTTTTTATCCATATCTATTGTAAGATTATATAGTGTTCTCCTAATAAGCTGTTATAATGGCCTTTTTTAGGGGTTTCATATTTATAAATTTTAAAATGTTTTTTTGGAGATAATTTTTTATCTAACTAAGTTATATTGAAGTAGAGGTGAACCATCGGTGAGGCAGGTGTTAGTAATTAAGAATGAACGGTCTTTTGCGAAGAAAATCGTAAGCGGGTTAACGCAAGAAGGCCATTTCATTTTAAAACTTCACAATGAAAACGAAGGTTTAAATATAATATATGAACAAGATTGGGATATTATCATATTAGATTGGGATTCATTAAGCATACCCGGACCAGAAATTTGCAGACAAATACGACTTGTTAAAACGACACCGATCATTATTGTGACCGATAATATTTCTAGCGAGGATTGCGTAACAGGATTACAAGCAGGAGCAGATGATTATATTAGAAAACCATTTGCGAAAGAAGAATTAGTAGCAAGGGTTCAAGCTATTTTAAGAAGAAGTGACTGTAACCAGCAAAATGAGATAAACTTCTTTCAGTTTAAAGATCTCTTTGTTGATGCATCTAGCAATATTGTAAAAAAAGGTGGTAAAAATCTCTCGCTTACGAAGCGCGAGTATGATTTGCTTGTATTTTTAATCAAGAATAAAAATACAATATTGAGCCGTGAAATGCTTTTGAACCAAGTTTGGGGATATAACGTAGTAGTAAATCCAAATGTAGTAGACTTATATATTGGGTATGTAAGAAAAAAGTTAAAGTGCGAGAAGAAAGATAGATATATTCAAACGATACATGGTAGAGGCTATTCAATGGTTGAATGATAAGACTAAGATAATAGGTAGAGTACAGTTTGTCATAATGGAAAAAACGAGTAAAACTATTTTATTCAGTTTTACTCGTTTTTTTCTATTAAATCCGATAATCAAATAGTTTCTCAGAAATATAAAAGAAGGGAGCTAGAATATTTCTATCAGGTAATGGATCTTGATTACCTATTAATGAGCCTGTTTTGTAGGAGAAACCCATAGTTAATCAACATGCCTGACTGACTTCAAATGTTACTTCTGACATTGAATTTATGTTTGGTTTTATTAATTCGCACCATTCACAAGATTTTCACAGAATTAATGACTATACTAATTAACAGGATGTTTAAATGAAAATGATTATCAATATTGACTTAGGTGAATAGCAGTTACTATCTAATTCAATCTATGAAAGTCATCATTTTCGAACTAAATTACATAATAAGGAGTATACGTATGAAAAAAACTATGCTTTTAAAATTAGTAAGTATTCTAGCAATTTTTACTTTAATGTTAGTAGCTTGCTCAGATTCAGGTAAAGAAACTTCGAAGGCTACTAAAGATAATGGTAGTGATAAGCCAAAAACGGTTGAAATTACTGATGCGCATGGAAAAGTTACAGTTCCTGTAAATCCAAAGAATGTAGTTGCTTTAGATAATAGAACGTTTGAAACTTTAGCTGATTGGGGAATTAAATTAGCGGCTGCTCCAAAGGATATCATGCCTGCTGATTCAGCATATAAAAAGGATGAAAAAGTTCAAAATATTGGGAATCACCGTGAACCAAATCTTGAAATTATTGCAGCTGCAAACCCTGACCTTGTAATCGTTGGTCAAAGATTTGCTGATCATTACGAAGAAATCAAAAAATTAGTGCCAAATGTAGCTGTTATTGATCTTAATTTTGATGTTTCTGAGAAATCTACTACGCCTGGAAAAAATTTAGTAGATGGACTTAAAAATTCTACAACTACTCTAGGAAAAATCTTTGATAAAGATAAAGAAGCTAAACAATTAGTAGCTGATTTTGATAAATCTATTGAAAAAGCAAAATCTGCTTATAACGGAAAAGATAAAGTTATGAGTGTTATCGTTACTGGTGGGAATATTGGTTTTGCTGCTCCACATTCTGGTCGTGTTTGGGGACCAATGTATGAAATTTTCGGTTGGACTCCAGCATTAGAAGTGTCTAATTCTACTGCAGGTCATAAAGGTGATGACGTTTCTGTTGAAGCTATTGCACAAACAAATCCTGATTGGCTTTTCGTATTAGATCGTGATGCTGCAACATCTGATGCAGCTAAGTCAACACCTGCTAAGGATGTTATTTCTAAATCACCAGCTCTTCAAAACACAACTGCTGTTTCTAAAAAACAAGTTGTTTATGCACCAGAAGATACTTACACAAATGAATCAATTCAGACTTATGTAGAGTTATTTGGAAATCTTGCAAAAACTTTAGCTAAGTAGTGTAAAGGGGTACGAAACAGTGTCAAAAAATATGATTTCTAGGGTTGAGAATATTTCTCAACCCCAGTTTTATAATCACAATAAAATATGGACAAAACCTTTTATAATAGCGGTTATAGTTGTTATAATTTTAGGGATTATATCACTGTTTACTGGAGTTTATGATATACGTGGACAAGAGGACGGAATGGAGATGTTTTTCATCACTCGTGTTCCGAGAACAGTTGCATTAATGCTTACTGGAGCTGCAATGGCGATGGCAGGGCTCGTAATGCAATTAATTACACAGAATCGTTTTGTTGAACCTACTACAACGGGGACTATTGAATGGTCAGGCTTAGGCCTGCTTTTTGTCTATTTATTATTTCCTGCCCCGACTTTAGTTCAAAGAATGACTGGTGCAATCATTTTTTCTTTTATAGGAACTATGATTTTCTTTCTGTTTTTAAGAAGAGTTAAACTTCGTTCGTCTTTAATTGTCCCTATTATTGGATTGATGCTTGGAGCAGTTATTTCTGCAGTGTCTACTTTTTTGGGACTCCTTTTTCAAATGACGCAAAGTATTGAAACTTGGTTCGTAGGTTCATTTGCTAACATTCAGGTGGGAAGATACGAATATTTATGGCTAATTGTTATCGTTACTTTGCTTATTTTTATGTATGCTAATAGATTGACTTTAGCTGGACTAGGAGAAGATGTCGCAACAAGCCTTGGCGTTAATTACAATAGAATTGTTCTTTTTGGGACGGGCCTTATCTCTGTTGCAGTTGGAATTGTTGCAGCTGTTATTGGACACTTACCTTTCTTAGGATTAATTGTGCCAAATATTGTTTCCATGTTTAGAGGTGATGATCTTAGAAGTAATTTACCTTGGGTTTGTGTGATTGGAATGGGGACAATCACTGCCTGTGACATCATTTCTCGAACAATTATAAAGCCGTTTGAATTACCTGTTTCTTTAATACTTGCAACAGTGGGAGCGGTCGTGTTTATTACTATTCTATTGAGACGAAGAAAACCAAGGAGGCTGCGATGATCACATTAGAATATAAAAATAAAGAAAATGTTGAAATCGATTCTAGCCTTCATAATGAAAGTAGATCAGCTAGTGCTTTTCGTTCTAAGAAGGAATCAAGACGTTATTGGATTTTACTCATAACATTGATTGCTTTAGGTCTCCTTTCTTCATATGGACTTTTAGTTTATAACAACCCAGTTCCGATAGATTCACCTTCTTTTATCCCAGTTGTTAAGAGAAGGATAGTAGCTATTGTTGCAATGATTATTGCTGCAGTTTGCCATAGCTTATCGACAGTTGCTTTCCAATCTATTACGAATAATAAGATTATTACTCCTTCACTTTTAGGTTTCGAATCACTTTATTCAGCAATTCAAACGAGTACAATATTCTTCTTTGGTGCTAGTGCATTAATAAATTTTAATGGAATTGGATCATTTTTATTTCAAGTTGTTGTGATGGTCTTCATGAGTTTGATACTTTATGGATGGTTACTTTCCGGTAAATACGGGAATTTACAACTTATGCTTTTAGTTGGAATTATTATTGGTACCGGGCTAAATTCTGTGTCAACTTTCATGAGAAAACTACTTGCGCCTTCAGAATTTGATATTTTACAAGCGAGATTATTTG
Source organism: Bacillus cereus group sp. N14 (assembly GCF_016483555.1). NCBI lineage: Bacteria > Bacillati > Bacillota > Bacilli > Caryophanales > Bacillaceae > Bacillus > Bacillus cereus group sp. N14. The sequence continues at coordinate 192,589 of NZ_JAEHBQ010000009.1, read as the reverse complement.
GTTCTGTTAATCATGCAGACCCTGCATATTTTCCTATTGTAATTCCTATGATCATAATTGTAGCAGTATTAATTTTTGCTCATTCTAAGAAGTTGAATGTTTTGTCATTAGGAAAGGATGTTGCTACTTCTTTTGGGGTTAAATATCAACCTAGTGTAATTTATACGCTTGTGTTAGTTGCTATTTTGATGTCTATCTCAACAGCTCTAATTGGGCCACTTACTTTCTACGGCTTTTTAGTAGCAACTTTGAGTTATCAGGCGGCGTCAACTTATGATCATAGATATATTTTCCCAATGGCTTTTGCTATAGGATTTTTAATAATGACGAGTGCATACTTTTTAATGTATCATGTATTCCATGCTCAAGGTGTAGTTTCAGTTATTATTGAATTATTTGGTGGAATCATATTCTTAACTATAGTTTTAAGGAAGAGGGCTTTATGATAAAAATCGATAATGTTAAAAAGTTCTATACTGATAAGGTGAAAATAGGACCTTTGGATATTGAAATACCAAAAGCGGGCTTTACTTCTTTAATTGGACCAAATGGCGCTGGAAAGTCTACGACACTTTTGATGATTGGAAGACTTTTAGATATGGATGAAGGTCAAATTCAAGTAGCGAATATGGATGTTTCTGAATCCAAATCAAAAGACTTAGCAAAAATTTTGACTATATTGCGACAAGAAAATCATTTTGTAACGAGGCTTACTGTTAGACAATTAGTTGGATTTGGGCGCTTTCCTTATTCAAAGGGAAGATTAACTAAAGAAGATGAGGTTATCATTTCTAAATATATCGATTTCTTAGATTTAACTAGTTTAGAGAATAGATATTTAGATGAGCTTTCTGGTGGTCAAAGACAAAGGGCATATGTAGCGATGGTATTGTGCCAAGAGACTGAATATGTGCTTTTGGACGAGCCTCTGAACAACCTTGATGTTGCTCGTTCTGTTCAAATGATGGAGCATTTGAGACGTGCGGCTAATGAATTTGGAAGAACAATTTTGACTGTTATGCATGACATCAATTTTGCAGCTAAATACTCTGACAAAATTTGTGCTATGAAAGATGGACAAATTGCTGCTTTTGGAACAGTAGAAGAGGTTATGGACCCAGCACTTTTGACAGATATTTTTGAAACAAAAATAGAGATTATCAAGGGGCCTTATGGGCCAATTGCTGTTTATTAGTTCAAAATGTATACTGTAGCTTGCGTAAATTATGCTAGCTACTCTAGTTGAAGTTGCTGTCTGTATTTTATAGGCAGCAGCTTTTTTTACAATTGCCGATGATAGCTCTGTCCCATAGGTATTTCATTACTTCTGGTCCTGCGATGCTTCCAACAATAAACTTGTAAATTACTCATAAAATACAAAGGAATGCTTCGGTTTTTCAAGTATCTACCAAATGGAAAATTTATCTCTGTATAACTTTTTATAAAAATTCAGCTTGGTTCTTTGTATGTAATATTGCATATAAGAGTGTATTGATAAAAGTGTAAGGGGTCACTATAATGAGGGCATAAAGATTAATCACATTTTCGTAGCAATAAAAAAGGAGGAAATAATATGGAAATCGCAATGGCAGTTTTGAAATTTGTAGGTGGCGTAATCCCGTTAATTCAAGAACTTTTAAAAGCATTTATGTAGGTTTATTAGTTAGCTATCATTTATCAATCATTATCATATCTTACTAAAAAAAGAACGGGGTGATTTTTCTGAATATTAAGAAAAAAACTAAAAGAAGAAAGTTCCTTGCATGTTTATTAGTTAGTCTATGCACTATTAATTATTCATCTATTTCCTTCGCAGAAACACAAGTAGGTAATGCAACTGATGTAACCCAAAATGCTAGTGGCATTGATACTGGTATAGCAAATCTTAAATATAATAATCAAGAGGTTTTAGCTGTAAATGGTGATAAGGTAGAGAGTTTTGTTCCGAAAGAAAGTATCAATTCAAATGGTAAATTTGTAGTAGTGGAACGCGAGAAAAAATCACTTACAACTTCACCAGTCGATATTTCGATTATTGATTCTGTGGTGAATCGTACGTATCCAGGAGCGGTACAACTTGCAAATAAAGCTTTTGCAGACAATCAACCGAGTTTATTAGTGGCTAAGAGAAAGCCTTTGAATATTAGTATAGACTTACCTGGCATGAGAAAAGAAAATACAATTACTGTCCAAAATCCGACATATGGTAATGTGGCTGGAGCAGTAGATGATTTAGTATCTACTTGGAATGAAAAGTATTCTAAAACACATACGTTACCTGCAAGAATGCAGTATACAGAATCTATGGTTTATAGTAAATCACAAATCGCAAGTGCCCTTAACGTTAACGCTAAATATCTCGATAACAGTCTAAACATTGATTTTAATGCGGTTGCAAATGGAGAGAAGAAAGTGATGGTGGCGGCATATAAGCAAATATTCTATACCGTAAGTGCTGAGCTACCTAACAATCCATCCGATCTTTTTGATAATAGTGTTACTTTTGATGAGTTAACTCGTAAAGGAGTAAGTAATTCAGCTCCACCTGTTATGGTTTCAAATGTAGCTTATGGTAGAACCGTTTATGTAAAATTAGAAACCACATCTAAGAGTAAAGATGTACAAGCTGCTTTTAAAGCCTTACTTAAGAATAACAGCGTCGAAACGAGCGGACAGTACAAAGATATTTTTGAAGAAAGTACCTTTACTGCTGTAGTATTAGGTGGAGATGCGAAAGAGCATAACAAGGTTGTTACAAAAGATTTCAATGAAATCCGAAATATCATTAAAGATAATGCTGAATTAAGTTTTAAAAATCCAGCATACCCAATTTCATATACAAGCACTTTCTTAAAAGATAATGCAACTGCTGCTGTTCATAACAATACAGATTATATTGAGACGACAACTACAGAATATTCAAGTGCTAAAATGACACTTGATCATTACGGTGCTTACGTTGCTCAATTTGATGTATCTTGGGATGAATTCACATTTGATCAAAATGGGAAAGAAGTACTAACACATAAAACATGGGATGGTAGCGGCAGAGACAAAACAGCTCATTACTCTACAGTTATCCCTCTTCCACCAAATTCAAAAAATATAAAAATCGTAGCTAGAGAATGTACTGGTCTTGCATGGGAATGGTGGAGAACAATTATTAATGAACAAAATGTTCCATTAACAAATGAAATAAAAGTTTCAATTGGAGGAACAACATTATACCCAACGGCTAGTATTAGTCATTAGGTATAAAAAAGCGCCCTGTAATCAGGGCGCTTTTTTACTTAGTCACAAATTTTACTCTTTCCAAAACTGTTCTAGCAAAATAACGATTATAGTACCTACGAGTAATCCGTTACTTAAAACATATTGTAAGGAAGAAGGAACTCCACTAAATGCACTTTCTGGAAGAAACATTATTCCAAAACTGATTAATAATGAAATTCCTAATATAGTTAATCGGCGTTGCTTTAATTCTTCACGTAAAATGGATTGAAATGAAATGCCTATTACTTGGACGAATGTAGCTAAAAGTGCAGAATTAGCAATAGGACCTGGTAGCAAGGATATAAAGTTTACAATTGAGGGGATAAAAGAAATACCTGCTAATATAAGACTTGCTATAAGAAACGACTTCACCTTTTTTTGACCTGTTAGTTGAATAAATCCTGCTGATGCAGGTAATGGTACAATTCCAATTGTAGAGAACAATGATGAGATAATATGTGATATACCTCCGACCCATACACCACGGTTCAGTATTTGCTTTTCATTTTTTTTAGATAACGGAGCCACTTGTTTTACAGCCGAAATAGCAGCAATTGTATTTGCAACTAAAAGAAAGGTAAATAAAGTCGCAGTTAGAGACATTCCAATATCGAATCTAGGTGTGCCCCAAGCAAATACCTCTGGTAACTTAACTAGCGTTGTATGTGAAGGCATATGAGATGATTTTCCTAATACTGCATACAAAAGCCAACCACATGAAATTCCAAGTAACACAGCGTAACTTTTCATCCATCCTTTCCCTTTAATTGATAAGAAAGTAATAAGGGCAAAAACAAAGAGCGCAATAGTAGCAATTGTATAGTCGGGATGAGTTGCAGATCCTTGTAATCCCATCATTCCTTTTAGTAACACACCACTAAGCTGAAGTGCTAAGATTAAAAGAAAAGTTCCTGTAACTAAAGGGGTAAATAAACGTAAGATTCGCTGAACAAGCCCTGTTATACCAAGAACGAAGAGTAATATACCTGCAATAATTAACCCGCCTTCTAAAAGTTGTAATACATCTTTTGCACTTTGTCCCTGATGCATAGCTACTTGTCCTAATATGACAAATATACTTACCCATGAACCTGCTGGCCCATCCGCTATGGGATAGCGATGCCCAAACCACGCTTGTAGAAACGAACTTACTCCCACGACTAAAAAAGTCCGCTGCATTAATGTTGAGATATCTTCTATTGGTAAATGGAATATGCCACCAATAATGATAGGTAATGCAATTGCATTTGCTAATAGAAACACAAACCATTGTAGAGTACTAAAGCTCGTATCGAAGTGCTTTTTATTCATATTATTCTCCTTTGCCGAAAAAGAATCTCATAGTAAAAATCTATCCTTTCTACAAAGTTAGATTAAAAAGGATAGATTTTGTAAATCGATAAAATTATTTTAATTATATATATAGTTTTTTAGTTAATTACCATGTACGGAATGGTAAAAATTTCCCGTTAAGTGTAATCACGATACGGGGGTCGCCACCTTTTGGATCTTCTTGTGTATCCACACCCAGGTTGAAGTTAATTGCACTCATTACACCTTCGCCGGCCTTTTCTAAGATTAATTCTCTAATAGTTGGTGCATATTGTAACATCATTTCATATAAGCGATATGCAATCGGGTCAGTAGGTGGCATTTCCATTACTTGGCCACGAAGTGGAACTACTGTTAATGCTTGAACTACTTCTTCATCTAATTCTAATAGTTTACCGATTTTTTCTGCTTCTGGACGTGTCATTGTAGCTTGTCCTAATAACGCTGTTACAACCCAAGTCTCAGAGTGTTCACTTACTTTTGCAATTTCTTCCCAAGTTAACCCTTTTTTAATTTTTGCCTCTAGAATTTTTTGCGTAGCTTCTTGTCTATTCATATCTAATACTTGTTTTTTCATATCTAATAACTTCCCTTCGTGTAAGTAATAATTATTATTTTGTTTCACTATTTAATGCTTTATATCCATCAATCACTACATCTAATTTACCTGTGTGAGGATCAATAACTAAACCGTGTACAGGAACATCTTTTGGAATAAGTGGATGATTTCTTACTAAATCAACATTAGCTTGAGTTGAATCGCAAACATCATCAAATCCAAATAACCATTTTTCAAGGTCAATACCAGCATATTTAATCGCTGATAAAATTTCTGTTGAAGCTACTCCACGATCTAATATTTTTTGAAGTGTTCCTTTTGGATTCGTTTGGCTCGCGCCACATCTATGGTGTCCAATAAGGAAGATTTCATCTGCATTTAAATCGTATACTGACGCGACAACACTTTGCATAACACTATCGAAAGCAGAAGCAATTTTACCACCTGCATTTCTGATAACTTTTGCATCACCATCGTGTATATCTAAAGCTTTTGGAAGTAGCTCAATTAAACGAGCATCCATGCAAGAAACAACAACCATACGTTTTTTAGGCATCTTTGTCGCTTCACGAGGAGCGTATTCCTTATTTTCTACAAATTGTTCATTGAACGATAGAATTTCTTGTAATAACATATTTGTAACCTCCTTTAAATCTAGATGTATTTTTTTGTTGCGTCCTCTGTGTTATAAGTAAATATAACTGATAAATAATGTGATGTAAGAGGATAAACTAAGTATAGTGAATTGTATCGATAAGCAGAATAAGTTGGCGAAACACTTTCGGGCTTTCTACTTTCACGGTGAAAGGATTGGTTTATATCATTGATCAAACAGATTTTGAGATACTGAAATTATTAGGAGAAAACTCAAGAATACAATGGAAAGAACTTGGTCAAAAAATACATATGACGGGGCAGGCTGTAGGAAATCGAATTCGAAGATTAGAGGATTTAGGGATTATTGAACAATATACAATCGCAATAAACCGAATCAAATTAGGACAAGTAGTGACTGCATTTGTTACTTTATTCGTAACAACAGCTAATCACCAAGAGTTTATGAATTTCTTTCAAGGAGAAGAAGGGATTTCTGAAGTACACCGTATAAGTGGTGAGGGGTGTTATTTATTAAAAACACATTTTGCGTCCAATGAAGACTTAGATAACTTTCTAGGACGACTATTAAAATACGGGAATTATCGTGTTAACTTATCAATAGGAAAGTTGAAATAAGGTTTCTTTTCCTTGGAGGGGATAGTAACATTGTTTGCTAAACTTTATTTGTATAGAGATAATGAAGTCGTTTAATGTTTATCTTAAATAGTCAGAGCCTTACTACAATTTATGTGTAGTAAGGCTTTTTAAAGCTGTTAAAAAAATGAGAGATATTATATTCAACAATCGGGATGAATTGTTGAGGGAGATATAAGACAATTTTTTTCAAGGGAATCATAAATGATTTTTCCTCAAAAAAATCCTGCAGCTCAGTACAGGATTTTTAATAAAATGTTTTTAAAAACTAAATTGTGGTTTCATATCACCTGTATAAGGTTCATGTTCAACGAATATAGTGATGTCCTTACCCGCTTGGTCTTTACCAGTTCTTTTATACGTAAATTTCTTATTGTTCAGTTCAGTAAGTTCAAGAGCCGCACCATATTTATTATTTCCAATTGAAACATGAGCTCTTATTTTATTTTCATGTAAAACATCGAAGTAACCATAGTCACCGCGGCTTTGACCTGTTTCGCTATTGAAGAACTCGTATTTATTAGATTTGTCATCAAATTTTGCTAGACTTATAAAATTCGAATTAAACTGTGTTACGTCATTACCCACTTCATCTAATACTTTTGTTCCGTGCCAAAGTGTTCCACCTAAAATTTTATCTCCATCAACGTTTTTAACGATATCGCCTGTAGTAGAGTTCAGCTGCTTGTCGGGATCAGTGAAAGAAAGCTCTTTTCCTTTATATGGAACATGTTCAACGAAAACTTCTACATCGTTACCGTTAGCGTCTTTCCCCATTCGTTTATAAGTAAATACATTTTTATTTAGTTTTGTCATATCAACAACAGCTTGATATTTCATTGATTCTGAAATTAATATTCTCTTTTTCCCATCATTTGTGATAAAGAAAGTTCCTTTATCGCCACGACTTGCACCTGTTTTAGCATCAAAGAATTCATATCTTCCTGACTTTGCATCATATTTCGCAAGGCCAATGAAGTTTGCATTTTCTTTTGTTACATCATTTTTATCTTTGTCATATACTCGTGTACCTTGCCAATTTGTATTGCTAAGAATGTTAGCCATTTTTTGGCCTTTCGTTAACTTATTTTCCTTTTTTGTTTCTTTGGCAGCTTGTTCTTGTTTCGGTTTATTATGATTTTCTGCAGCTTTAGTACCAGCACATCCTGTTAGTGCTAGTGTGAATCCGAGCAATATAGATGATAGTGCTTTCGTTTTTTTGTTCATGTTTTATCGTCTCCTTATTTTATGCTTTTAAATAGTTCGTGTTTCTGAATGTAATTACTACGTTTATTATGTTAATGGCCGAGTATAAACTGCCTCTAAATAAAACATTAAAAAAAGATAAACTAATTCCTAAAATTTGTTCATACTTATAAAAAGTTCTTTTACATAAGGTGAATGTAAATCTCTCATTTTGAAAGTGGCGTAATTAAATGGGCGGATTAGCATTATGCTTACAGTACGCTTTTTGATGTGATGCTATACTGTGTATAGGATTTTATGGGTGCATGTTGTGTCGGTTTTTGTCGGTAAGTCGATATTCTATGTCGAATCGTTGATATATTGAAAAAATCGTTGATATATTGTGAGTTATGATAGATATATTTGAAAAATCGTTGATATATTTTGAGGAGGGCTAAAGATGATTGTGAAAGAACGACAAATGCCAATGTATTTACGGTAATTAGAAGCGTTATCTAGAAGATTACCTGCTCACCATCCGAAACGGGATATGGTTGCAGAAAGTTTAGCGAAGCATAAAGCAGGTTACAAAGGTGAACAAGCTATCAATTATCCACTAAGTTTTTTGCCAGAAGAAACATATAGTATTTTGCACGATATAAGGTTGTTTGATCAAAATCACCATTTTCAAATTGATACGATTATCATTTCAGCATATTTTCTTCTTTTCCTCGAAATAAAAAATATAGCAGGTACGTTACTATTTGATTCAAAGTTTAATCAGCTTATTAGAATATCAGAGGGGAATTCAGAAGGCTTTCCAGATCCAATTTTACAAGTGAAAAGACAAGAGGAACAGTTTAGAAAATGGTTAAGTTTAAATGAGTTTTCTCGTTTTCCGATTGAATCACTCGTTGTTATTAGTAATCCACGAACTATTATTAAAGCTTCAGACGATAATCTCCCCAATAAAATTATCCACAGTGCAAATTTACCTCATAAAATAAAATGGTTTGAGAGTAAATATAAGAAAAAAACTATAAAAAATGTAGACGATCTTATTTGTCAAATAGTAAGGCATCATACTCCATTACAGCAAAATATCCTTGAACAATTTAAAATCAAAAAAGGAGAATTGTTAAACGGCGTACGATGTGAGGTATGCTCTATAATGCCGATGTTGAAATTAAAAAAAGGGTGGTATTGTTCAAATTGTAAAGCTATCTCTAGAGTAGCACATGAGGATGCCATACATGATTATGTACTTCTTATTAGTGGAACTTGTACAAATATGCAGTTAAAGGAATTTCTCCATGTTCAATCAAGTGCAACAGTTCATAGACTCCTCCAAACAATGAATATCCCCCACACAGGTGACAACAAGGGACGAATATATGATTTAACTACGTTTCAATCATAATTTTGCTATAATAAATAAGTATTTACGTGAAGGAGAGTGTGAAATGAAGTTTAATATCGATCATTACATAGCTAGCGTTTTACAGTGGATATTGAATATAGCGTTAATTATATTGTCCATTGTTTTATCGATCTTTTTAATTAACGAGACGATTACATTTATTCAATACATATTTTCAACAAAGGAATATACATCGTATAAATTGGTTGAGAGCATCATCGTTTATTTCTTATACTTCGAGTTCATCGCATTGATTATTAAGTATTTTAAGTCGAATTATCATTTCCCGTTACGTTATTTTATTTATATCGGAATTACGGCGTTAATTCGTTTAATTATCGTATCTCATGAGGAACCGATGGAGACGTTGTTATATGCGGGATCCATTCTTGTTTTAGTTATTGCTTTATACATATCGAATATGAGAGATTTGAGAAAAGAGTAGTAGTGCAGGCGTAGCTTGCACTACTTTTTATGTCTTGACCTTCAAGTTACTTGAAAGTTTACAATGAAAATAGGGCGTTTGAAATTGAAAAAAATTGAGAAATTAAGTGAAGAGGTTTCTTTTACTTGGAGGTTATAGCAATGAGTCAGGAATTGAAGTTACGTCCTTTAGAACGGGAAGATTTAAAGTTTGTACACGAACTTAATAATAATGCACATATTATGTCGTATTGGTTTGAAGAGCCGTATGAAGCTTTTGTAGAACTACAGGATTTATATGATAAACATATCCATGATCAAAGTGAACGCCGTTTTATCCTGGAGAAAGATAATGAGATGGTTGGATTAGTCGAGTTAGTGGAAATCGATTATATTCATCGAAGAACTGAATTCCAAATTATTATTGATCCGAATTATCAAGGACATGGTTATGCAGCGGAAGCGACGCGTTTAGCGATGGATTACGCTTTTTCTGTATTAAATATGCATAAACTTTATTTAGTGGTGGATAAGGAAAATGAAAAAGCAGTACATGTTTATAAAAAGGTTGGATTTATGGTAGAAGGTGAACTTCTCGACGAGTTTTTCGTGGATGGTAACTATCATAATGCGATAAGAATGTGCATGTTTCAGAAGGCATACTTTGGAACAAAATAACCGATTGGAAGAGCTATAGATAAAATATTATCTATAGCTCTTTTTGTGATACAAACAACAATTATTTATTGCAAAACAATAAATAATTGTTGACTTGTGATACTTCCGGGCGTATTATGATGGTAATAAGATCAGTGGGAATTAAAGGAGAGTATATGATGAAAAATAAATACGTAGTAGCTATTTCTTTCATGATTTTAGCGATCATTTCTTTAGCTATACATGCTTCAAACAGTAAAGTGGGAGCGAATGGATTCCTTGAAGAACCTTTCTTTTTCTTAGTACCGATAAGTTATGTATTGTTCTTGAGTGGTATTGGTGTATTACTATTTGGATTTATTACTTCAAAGCTGAAAAAAAGTAATAGATAAAATGAAGTTTAAGTAGTGAGGGATTCATTAATCGGGACAAAACACTCACCATGAAATAGAAACATACTATATGGAAGAAAAATAATAAGTGAGCTGAATCATGATGAATCATTATTTTTATAGTGGTAGACAAGTGGGAGCAGCTATTACGCTGGCAGGAGCGCAAGGGACTATTCATGCTGTGTATCAGGCTATTCAAATGCAGCAGCAACAAGCACAAGTAGCGCAAATGATGCAAAGTCAGTATATGCCGTATGCGCAGCCGCCTATGCAAATTGTACATTACGATGTGCATCCAGCAGGTTTATTTTCCATTCCATATGGCGGGACATACTTCTTATGAAAGAAAGCGACTGATCAGAGTCGCTTTCTTTTTTATATTCCGCCTAGCTTCATTCCAAGGAATGCGAAGAGGAGACCAATTATGTAAGTAGCACTTAAATATAGAAATAGTATGCCAAAGTTTTTACGATTGAAGAGCTGAATGGACTCTAGCTTAAATGTTGAAAATGTAGTGAACGCTCCCATAAATCCAGTACCTAATAATAATTGCCAACCTGTAGTGACTCCGTTACCAATTATATATCCGAGTAAAAATGCTCCTGTTATATTAATGAGAAACGTAGCAATTGGAAATGAAGTTTTATTCCTTTTTTTAAACCAATTGCTAATTGCAAATCGTGTAATAGCACCGAAAAATCCTCCTGTTGCTACTAATAAAGCTTCTATCATAAGTGATCACCTTCCGTAAGATGTTTCTTAATTAAGAAATCACCTAGTGTAAAGCCAAGTCCAGACATAATGAGGCCACCAAGTATGCTGCATGATACATATAAGAAAGCCGTACCCCATTCAGAAAGATTGATTAGTTGCACAGTTTCTACACTAAATGTTGAAAACGTCGTAAAGGCACCGATGAATCCAGTTCCAATGCCTGTAATAATCTCTGAAGGCAAGATGTTTCGCCGAGCGATATAGGTAGTCAGCCAAGCTAATAGGAAGCAGCCGAGTAAGTTGATGAGCAATGTGGCTAGCGGAAATGAATGATTCCATGAAGTATGAATAGTAAGACCTAAATAATAGCGAGAAAGGGCTCCTAATATACCGGCTATGCCAACGATAATATAAATCAATTTCTTCACCTCTTTAAATAGCTTGCTCAAAAAAATAGACTCCTACCAGTAGTTATACTGGTAGGAGTCATTAGCTAAGCAGCAGTTATGGCGAACTCCATCGCCTATGATTATTACATATAGTGTACTAAACATCGCGTTTGATTTCCAGTGAAGAAGTTGGGGTATTTTGTATTTTTTGCTGATGTAAGAGCAAGAATCATTACTTATAAACTAAATATAGTGATATAGGGTTTTCAATGTGATAAAATATTTCGTATGTCTGTCATTCAGTTTTAGTTAACTGAAAATAAAGAGAATTAAGTTGGGTGTTTTAGAAAAGGGGCGTTTATTTGAAGAAATTATTAAAAATAGTACTTATATGTATTTTAGTAGGGGTGGGAGTTGTAGGTGGTTTTTTAGGGTATATGACACTTACTAAAGAACAGCCTGCTGATGTTGTAAATTTGAAGGTGGAAAATAATAAAGAGCGCGTATTAGCGACAGGAAATGAATTTAAAGTTACAACATTTAATATTGGATATGGTGGATTAGATAAGGACCAAGACTTTTTTATGGACGGAGGAAAGGGTTCTAGTTCTAGTAGTAAAGAACAGACTGAAGTGAACTTAAAGAATATGCTTTCGTTTTTACAAAATGAGAATAGTGATTTTGCGTTATTACAAGAAGTTGATATAAAATCACTGCGATCTTTTGATGTGAATGGGCATGAATTTTTGAAAAAAGGATTACCTGATTATGCTTCGTCGTTCGGAAAGAACTATGATACAAAATGGGTCCCTGTACCAATTACAAGTCCAATGGGATATGCGGAGGCTGGATTAAGTACGTTTTCTAAATATACAGTTCAAACAGCGGAGAGGTTCCAGCTTCCTGGAATGGAGCCTTGGCCAAAGCGTTTGTTTGATTTAGATCGAGCGATTGTTGAGCATAAAATACCTGTTAATAATGGGAAGTTTGTGAGACTCGTAAATTTACATTTGTCTGCGTATGATGAAGGCGGGAAAATTAGAAAACAGCAAGTAGAGTATTTAAAAGAATATATGAACAAGCATTATAAAAATGGTGATTACGTAATAATGGGCGGAGATTGGAATCAATTGCTTTCTGACGTTCAATTAAGTGATCCGAAGTTTGTGAAAGAGCGTCCTGAGTGGTTAGTAGAGTTACCGAAGGACTTTACTGATGGAGGCTTTAAGTGGGCTGTAGATCCGTCTGTTATGACGGTGAGAGATGATGTGAAGAAGTATGTAGAAGGTGAAAACTTTGTCACGATTATTGATGGCTTTATCGTTTCACCAAATGTGGAAATTGTAAATGTACAAGGGAAAGATTTAAAGTTTGAAAATAGCGATCATAACCCAGTAAGTGCGGTATTTAAGCTGAAGTAATTAAGTGCAGAAGGTGGGGCTTCATATATGGAGTGGTTAAAGAGAACTTGTTTTTCTAACCTTGAGAAAGAATCACAGAAAAATCATTTATTACTGTTTATCACAATTTGTAGTTTCTTCCTTGGAATAATCGCGATTGGGTATTACGGATATATTTTTACGGAGAGAGCAATAGCGTTTTGGGTTTGTGGTATTTCTGTTGTTGTATTTGGGACGGTTTTTACTTTTATAAAAAGTATGGAATCAATGTATAAATACATCATGACATTTATGTTGCTTATGATGTCTTTCATTATGGTACAAGCTTTTAATGAAAGCCCAGCGGTATTTCAAATGGTTTACTTTACACTAGCAGTTTCACTTATTTATTTAAGTGAACGTCTCGTTATCATTCTCGGCGGAGTGGCGGTTGTTATCACATTTATTCTTTGTAGTTATTGGCCGGAGCAATTTTTTGCTTATACAGCGGCATCTGAAGCTGCAAACTTCGCGAGTTTGTTAGCGATCGTAACGATCGCAATGTGGGGCGTAACGAAGATTGGCTCTAATTTGTTAGCTCGTTTAAGTGATGAGAAGCAAGAAGTAATGAGGAAAGCTCAGGAGCTAGAAGAGACTCAAAGACTTATTGAGGAAACTGTTGTGAAACTAGATAGTAATTTCAATCATTTAAGACAAAATATGAATACATCGATGGAGTCGATGAGTGAAATTAATTTCGCTTTTGAAGAGGTGGCAGTTGGTACGCAATCACAATCAGAGATGATGTCACGTTCAGTAGAAGTATTGAATGATATGGAAGGAAATATTGAACAAATCATCTCTCAAGTAAGAAATGCATCAATTCGTGTTGATGAAAGTTTAGAGATTTCAAAGGGTAGTGTGAATACTTTAAGAAATTTTGAAGCTAACATGAGAAGTTTAAATGATGTTGTTTCACAATCGGGAATTATATTTAGAGATTTAATGATGCAATCGAAGCAAATTAATGAAATTGTAGATGTAATAACGAATATTTCAAGTCAGACGAGTTTGCTAGCTTTAAATGCAAATATTGAAGCTGCAAGAGCAGGAGAACATGGAAAAGGGTTTGCTATTGTAGCGAATGAAGTATTAAAGCTTGCTGAAGAATCGAATCGTTCAGCTGGAAGAATTCAAGGGATTTTGAAGGAGTTTAGTAATCAAGCAAGCAAGGTGGAAGTGCAGGTAGAAAAATCAGAAAGAGTACAAGAAGAATGTAATGAAATGCTAGCAAGCGTTTTAACAAATGTAACGGATTTAGGGAAGTTTATTGATGCAATTAATGATGTAATGAGAGAGATTGTTGTTCATCAAGAAAATTTCCAGGCTAAAACGACGAATATCGTAAAGGATGTTACACATGCTTCTAATGTAATTCAGCAAACTTCTGCGGCTACAGAAGAAGTGTTAGCAAGTGTGGAAGAAGAAAAACATCGAAATGATATATCGGTGAAGACGTTGCATACTGTTAGCGAGCAAGTGAAGTTACTAGAAGATATTTTAGAAAAGTAATATTGATTGAAAAGGGCACACTATGTGTGCTCTTTTTCATTTTAACGAATACTTAATAGTAATTTAATTGCTTTTCTTTGAGTTTTCTGCCAAGCTTAAGGAGATAAAGTGAGACTTTAATTAGTGGGGCTATACGCTACTGATTATTAGTTGAACCCCGCAAATAGCGGAATTAAAATACTTCAAAGAAAGAATTATATAGGTGACGCATATGATCGAAGTTAAGACTTCTGAACTTAGTGATGGAGAATTTAATAGAGGTGTATTTGCAACTCGTGATATTAAAAAGGGTGAGTTGATTCACTCAGCACCAGTTATCTCTTATCCGAATGAACAGCATGAACACATTGAGAAAACGTTACTTGCTGACTACGCATTTGAGTATGGGGTAAATCATACAGCATTCCTTTTAGGATACGGCATGTTATTTAATCATGCATATAATCCGAATGCAACGTATGATATTGTCTTTGAGAATCACACGTTTAACTTCTTTGCTTACAAAGATATAAAAGCGGGAGAAGAGATTCTAATCAATTATAATGGTGAAGTTGATGACGATGAGCTGTTATGGTTTGATAAGGAAAAAGAAGAGAACGAAAAGTAAATTATAATAAGTAATAAAAAAGATGCTTTTACATAGGTAAAAGCATCTTTTTTATTGATGAAAATAAAGTAAAGATTACAAAAAAATACCACTTTATTTTCGTATGGTATAGTAAGATACTGAAGGATAGTGTTTTGAAAAAGTTATATATTTTACAAATTGTTGTCTTTCTGATGACATGTCAAGTTTAGTAGCCCATTTGGGTTGCTTTATTATGCAATATATATTTTAATATGAGTGGCACCTCTTATAAATTAAGAGGTTTATAGGTGTCTCGAATTGATTTTGGGTACACTGTATCCACCACTTTAGGTTCGTTCATGTATGTGGGGATATTATGGGCCCGTATAACGGGATAAAAAGAATATAGAAATAGAGGAATCGTAAAATGAATATGCAAGAGGTTTATAAATATTTAAGTACGGTATTGCCTGAAGGTCATGTGAAACAAGATGAAATGTTAAAGAATCATACGCATATTAAAGTTGGTGGAAAAGCAGATGTGTTCGTTGCGCCTACGAATTATGATGAAATTCAAGAAGTTATCAAATATGCTAACGAATATAATATTCCAGTTACGTTTTTAGGAAATGGATCGAATGTCATCATTAAAGACGGTGGAATTCGCGGAATTACAGTAAGTTTAATTCACATTACAGATGTGACTGTAACAGGAACGACGATTGTAGCACAGTGTGGTGCAGCAATTATTGATGTATCACGTATTGCATTAGATCATAATTTAACGGGTCTTGAGTTTGCTTGTGGTATTCCAGGCTCAGTTGGCGGAGCATTATATATGAATGCTGGTGCTTACGGGGGGGAAGTATCGTTTGTATTAACAGAAGCTGTTGTAATGACAGGTGATGGAGAGCTACGTACTTTGACGAAAGAAGCATTTGAATTTGGATATCGTAAGAGTGTATTTGCAAACAACCATTACATTATTCTTGAAGCGAGATTTGAACTTGAAGAAGGTGTACGTGAAGAAATTAAAGAAAAAATGGATGATTTAACGTTTAAACGTGAGTCAAAACAACCTCTAGAATATCCTTCATGTGGTAGTGTATTTAAGCGCCCACCGAATAACTTTGCTGGTAAATTGATTCAAGAATCAGGACTACAAGGTAAGCGAATTGGTGGAGTGGAAGTTTCTCTAAAACACGCTGGATTTATGGTGAATGTTGATAACGGAACAGCACAAGATTACATTGATTTAATTCACTTTGTACAAAAGACCGTTGAAGAGAAATTTGGCGTGAAGTTAGAGCGAGAAGTAAGGATTATTGGGGAAGATCTACAGTAATCTTTGAATTAAAAGTGTATAAAAGTATGAATTATTTTGAAATAATATTTGGGTATTGTTGACAATTTGTTTTCAATTCAATATAATGGCTAATAATTTAACAAATAACATACGTTGAAAGAGCCCAGTAGCAGTTTGTCACTGTTAACGAGAGAGCTAGGGGTTGCTGGAACCTAGCACAAACAAACTTGCGAATTACACTCTGGAGTATCTTAGGTAATGCTAAGCGGATTGGCAATCGATATTATTGCTAAGAGTGGTATGAGTAGCTATGCTATTTATACAAACTGGGTGGTAACACGGTGAATCATCGTCCCTATGTCATAGACATAGGGACTTTTTGTTTTCAAAAAATAGAGGGGATGACAAAAGATGAATATTATTGATGAATTAGAATGGCGCGGCGCCATTAATCAACAGACGGACGAAGAAGGTTTACGTAAGCTAGTAGATGAGAAAAAGATTTCACTATACTGCGGAGTGGATCCGACTGGTGATAGTATGCATATCGGACATTTGATTCCGTTTATGATGATGAAGAGATTCCAGTTAGCTGGCCATCATCCTGTTATTTTAATTGGCGGGGCAACAGGAACAATTGGTGATCCGAGTGGACGACAATCAGAACGTCAACTTCAAACGTTAGAAGTAGTTCAGCATAATGTGGATGCGTTAACAGCGCAAATGAAAAAGCTATTTGATTTTGGCGGAAATAGCGAAGTGAAGATGGTAAATAACTACGACTGGACACATGAAATAAACATTATTGAGTTTTTACGTGATTACGGGAAAAACTTTAGCATTAATAGTATGTTAGCGAAGGACATTGTAGCAAGTCGTTTAGATACAGGTATTTCTTTCACAGAATTTACGTACCAAATTTTGCAAGCGATGGATTTCCATCATTTATACACGAAAGAAGATGTTCAACTGCAAATTGGTGGTAGTGACCAATGGGGAAATATTACGAGTGGTTTAGATTTAATTCGTAAGTTAGAAGGGCACGAAGCGAAGGTATTCGGATTAACGATTCCGTTATTATTGAAATCAGATGGAACGAAGTTTGGTAAATCAGCAGGTGGTGCAGTTTGGCTTGATCCTGAAAAAACAACACCATTTGAATTTTACCAGTTTTGGGTGAATACAGATGACCGTGATGTCGTTAAATACTTGAAATACTTTACGTTCTTAACGAAAGAGCGCATTGATGAATTGGCAGTGAAGGTAGAAACAGAGCCTCATAGACGTGAAGCGCAAAAAGTATTAGCGGAAGAAATGACGAAATTCGTTCATGGAGAAGAGGCATTCCTGCAAGCTGTGAAAATTACAGCAGCGTTATTTAGCGGAGATATTAAATCGTTAACAGCGGATGAAATTGAGCAAGGTTTTAAAGAGATGCCAACATTCCAGTCTTCAAAAGAGACGAAAAACATCGTAGAATGGCTAGTTGATTTAGGGATTGAACCATCTAGACGACAAGCACGTGAAGATATTAATAATGGAGCTATTTCTATGAATGGTGAAAAAGTAATGGATGTGGGTACAGATGTAACTGTAGAAAATTCATTTGATGGACGATTTATTATTATCCGTAAAGGGAAGAAGAACTACAGCCTTGTGAAGTTAGGAGAATAGTTTGTGTGAAAGGATGGGAGCAGGAAGAATACTTCCATCCTTTCGTATACATAATTTAGACATAAAATAATCAGTAAATTTAGATAATTAAAAGGGTTATATTATTCTTCTGCCGAATAAATAGGTTAGAGAAAATTACGGACAAAAATAGCCCGAACCATGCAGGGCATGATTCGGGCTTATATTCAGCTTAGTAAGCTAAGCTGAATAGACCTTTAATGTGTGATAAGTAACGAACGTTACTTGCTTCTTTCATTAATGATGCTGGTAGGCCTTTAAGTGGAGTATTGCTTGCTCCGATTGTAGCAACAGCATCTTTACGTCCTAGACTAGCAAGTGTTCCAGAGTTAACAGGTGCGAACTCTTCGAATGCTTTGCCTTCTAGTGCTGCGTATAAGTTGTATCCAATTAACTCACCCATTTGCCAAGCGATCTGTGCAGTTGGTGGGTATGGACGTCCGTCTGGAGCGAAGACAACAGCGCTGTCTCCAGCAACGAATACGTCTTTGTGAGAAGTAGATTGTAGGTATGCATCAACTGTTGCACGACCACGGTTTACTTCAAGACCTGATTCACCGATTAATGGGTTACCTTGTACGCCGCCTGTCCAAACGAATGTGTTAGCAACAAGTTTTTGACCGTCTTTTAAGTCGATTTCATTGCCAGCAACGTTTGTTACAGGAAGACCAGTTAAGAATGTAACACCGCGTGCTTCTAAGCTAGTAGTTGCACGTTCGATTAAGTGGTCTGGTAATACTGGAAGAATTTTTGGACCTGCTTCAACAAGAAGAAGTTTAACTTCTTTTGGATTTACGCCGTGGCTTTTTGCAAGTTTAGGCATAATGTCAGCAAGCTCACCAACTAGCTCAACGCCAGTTAATCCGCCACCACCGATTACGATTGTAGCATCAGCTTCGTTTTTCGTTTTCGCGTATTCACGAATACGGTCTTCAACGTGTTTGTAGATTTTGTTTGCATCAGCAGCAGATTTTAATACCATGCTGTTTTCTTCTAGTCCTGGAATACCGAAGTAAGCAGTTTTACTTCCTAAAGCAACTACAAGTGCATCGTAAGATAAAGTAGTGCCACCAGCTAGTTTGATTTCTTTGCTATCAACAGAGAATGACTCAACTGTTGCAATTTTAAGATCGATGTCTTTACCTTTGAAAAGCTTTGTAAGTGGCATTGCAATTGCTTGCTCAGCAACGTTACCAGCTGCAAGGCGGTGTAGTTCAGTGATAATTTGGTGTGTTGGGTATTGGTTAATCACTGTAACTTGTGCTTCTGATTTGCTATAGTATTTACGTACGTTTAAAGCGGCAAGAAGACCGCCATAACCAGCGCCTAAGATGACAATTTGTTTTGACATAGTATGATATCCCCCGTCTTTACTAATTGTTGTTATAATTTTAATTATTTATTGTTACGTTCTGCACTAATTTGAAGATATGCGTTCACAAAGCGGAACATTTTTTGTGCTTGTGGGTCTTTTAGTAATTTTAACAGACCGAATAGGCCGATAACTTCAGTGCTTTCGTCAGCACGATCTTTCGCTTCGATTGCAGTTGCAGCCATGCTTTTTACTGTATCTTTTACAGGTTCTACAAGCTCTGTGATTGCACCAACAGTGTCGCTTTTTAATACTTCATCAGTAGCAACAGTTTGAGCGAAGTCATAAGATTTAGTTAAAATGTTAACAAGCTCAGTTAATTTTGGAAGCTGTTCTACTAGTGTAGTTAATGATTCTTGTACCTCAGGTTTTAACAACTGATCAAGTACATCAAGTTGTCCTTGGCTAGCAGAAATTTGTACAGTTTCTTGTTCTGGCTTTGTTTGAGTCATAGTTTCTGGCATCTCCAATTCTCCTTTACGATAGCAATACTCTTATTTTTGATAGGTAAGATAGTAAACGCTTGCGAAACTTTATACAAAGTTTCACAAAGCACAATAAAATGCCTTTAAATTTATGCCAGCAAGTAAGCTGAAATCATAAATCCAAAACCATAATGTCTTACCTATTATTTATGAACTGTCCGATACATGGCTTGTCCGCATAATGGAAAGCTCCGTTACCGGAAAGTGTATATAATATATATCCTATATTATATACTATATACACCTATGTTAACATAAAAATGATTCCTAATTATTCGATATTAAGCGTATAACGTAGTACTGACAAGGTGTGAAAGCGCATAAATTATTTTGATAAGGTTAGAAATGTACGTATATATAAAGAAAAAAAGGAAAAAACGGACAAATTTATGTTCATTTTTTCCTTTTTTATTGTTCACCCTCTGTAATGAGCATCGATGTATTACCGCTTTTTTCAAGATGGCATTCGCCCCAAGTACAAAGAGAATCAAGAATGGATTCTAAAGACCAACCGTAGTCTGTAAGAGAATATTCTACTTTCGGTGGTACTTGATTGTATACCTTCCTTTGAATAACTCCATCTTCTTCTAGTTCGCGTAATTGCTGTGTTAACATTTTTTGTGTAATACCAGGCATGAGACGTTTTAATTCACTCGTTCTCTTTGTCCCTTTCGTTAAGTGGCAAAGAATAACGACTTTCCATTTTCCGCCGATAACCTCTAAAGTTGCTTCAACGGGAATATTATATTTCTTCATATAAAAATCTCCTTTGATGAATGTAGATGTCAGTTTTCCAACAAAAGAAGCTAAATAATTTAAATGTTACTAAAAAGTACCTATAGCACTTTAAAGTACGTACTTTTTATCATGTTGAATATGTTCCATAATAGCATACGTAAGAGGGAAATGAGTAGTACGGTACTAAAAAGTGCCTATGTTACTTTTTGGTACCTATCGTACTTTAAAGTGCGTTCTTCAAAAAAAGAGTGAAGCCATTCATAATAGCATATATCAGCAGTAACATTATCTTTGTAGAAGAAAAAAGGCCTTTTTTCATACTATTATGATTGGATTTCTCGCATTAAGGAGGAGTTCAATTGAATTCATATACAATATCTTCTTCGGCAGTACAGAAGAATCGGAGAAGTATGTTTGCTTTATTGGCACTAGCAATTAGTGCGTTTGGAATTGGTACAACCGAATTTATTAGTGTCGGTTTATTACCATCTATTTCAGAGGATTTACATGTTTCCGTTACAACAGCGGGCTTAACCGTTTCTTTATATGCGTTAGGAGTAGCGTTTGGTGCCCCAGTATTAACGTCATTAACAGCTAGTATGTCGCGAAAGACGTTATTAATGTGGATTATGATTATTTTCATTATTGGTAATGGAATTGCGGCAGTGGCAACAAGTTTTACCGTGTTACTTATCGCGAGGGTTGTATCTGCTTTTGCACACGGCGTTTTTATGTCGATAGGATCCACAATTGCGGCTGCGCTTGTACCAGAGAATAAACGTGCGAGTGCAATTGCATTTATGTTTACTGGATTAACTGTTGCGACCATTACAGGCGTACCAATTGGAACATTTATAGGTCAACAATTTGGCTGGAGAGCATCGTTTATGGTAATTGTGGTAATTGGAATCGTTGCCTTAATCGCCAATAGTATGCTGATTCCGTCTAACTTGAAAAAAGGTACGTCCGTATCATTTCGTGATCAATTCAAACTGATTACGAACGGAAGGTTATTACTTGTTTTCATCATTACTGCATTAGGATACGGTGGGACATTTGTAACGTTTACGTATTTATCTCCGTTACTACAAGAAGTAACAGGGTTTAAAGCAAGTACTGTTACAATCATTTTGTTAGTGTACGGAATCGCAATTGCGATTGGGAATATGGTCGGCGGAAAATTATCAAATCATAATCCGATTCGAGCGTTATTTTACATGTTCTCTATTCAAGCAATTGTATTATTTGTTTTAACATTTACAGCACCATTTAAAGTCGCTGGGTTAATCACAATTATTTTCATGGGACTATTCGCATTTATGAATGTTCCAGGGCTGCAAGTATATGTCGTTATTTTGGCTGAGCGCTTTGTGCCTAGCGCTGTCGATGTTGCATCAGCAATGAATATTGCAGCATTCAACGCAGGAATCGCTCTTGGTGCTTATTTAGGCGGTGTTGTAACGAACTCGTTAGGGTTAATTCATACGGCGTGGGTAGGCGGCGTTATGGTAGTAGGTGCTGTTATTTTAACAGCATGGAGTATGGCATTAGAAAAAAGAGATCAAGCAAAATAAAGGAGAGAAAATATAATGAAAAATTTACAAAGTACAATAACATTGCATAACGGTGTAGAAATGCCTTGGTTCGGTTTAGGTGTATTTAAAGTAGAAGATGGACCAGAACTGGTAGAGGCTGTAAAGTCGGCGATCAAAGCAGGATATCGCAGTATTGATACAGCTGCGATTTATGGAAACGAAAAAGCGGTTGGAGAAGGAATCCGCGCTGGTATAAAAGAAGCGGGTATTTCAAGAGAAGATTTATTTATTACTTCAAAAGTGTGGAATTCGGATCAAGGATATGAAACGACACTTGCTGCATATGAAGAGAGCTTAAAAAAATTAGAGCTAGATTATTTAGATTTATATCTTGTTCATTGGCCTGTAGAAGGGAAATACAAAGATACGTGGAGAGCGTTAGAAACACTTTATAAAGAAGAACGCGTACGTGCGATTGGCGTAAGTAACTTCCAAATTCATCACTTACAAGATGTAATGAAAGATGCGGAAATTAAGCCAATGATTAACCAGGTAGAATACCACCCTCGTTTAACGCAAAAAGAATTACAAGCTTTCTGTAAAGAACAAGGTATTCAAATGGAAGCATGGTCACCACTTATGCAAGGTCAATTATTGGATAACGAAACATTACAAGAAATTGCTGAGAAACATGGTAAAACAACAGCACAAGTTATTTTACGTTGGGATCTTCAAAATGGAGTAATCACAATTCCAAAATCAACGAAAGAACACCGCATTATTGCAAACGCTGATGTATTTAATTTTGAATTAACGAAAGAAGATATGGAAAAGATTGATGCGTTAAATCAAAATCACCGCGTTGGTCCAGATCCTGATAACTTTGATTTCTAAGATTCAAGTAAGAAAGAAAAAAGGGTGCTTTTATGCACTCTTTTTTTGTGCATAAAAATATTTTCTAAATAAATACTACTTAGTATTAAGTTTGTTATAAGGGGCTGTAAACATGAATATAAAGCAATCGTTCAAACTTTTAGCTATGCTTTTAAGTGTTTTATTTGTGTTATTCCCACTTCAAAAAGCATTTGCAGAAGTTATGGATCATACAAAGTATCAAATGGATTGGAGTTATAGTAAGTCAAAGAAGAAACCAATTCGAACAGAGCTTATTAAAACGGCAGATGGCAAAATTGCTTTTTGCTTAAATGTAGATTTGAAATCTCCGAGCGGTCAAGATTTACCGGAAATGGGGAAAGTGGATATTAATGTGTACCGCGTACTATTGAATGGATATCCACAAAAGAGTCCACAAGAATTAGGTGTTTCTGATTGGAGAGAAGCGCATTACGCAACGCAGCTTGCAGTATGGAATGCGTTAAAACAAATCGATATTAATGATTTAGATTTCCGTAATAAAAATGTAGAAAAGGTAACGAAAGATATCGTTGCAAAAGCAAGTGCTAGTGAAGAGTTACAAGAAATTACGATGAGTGTCATACCAGCAGAAGAACAACAAGCAGTATTGAAAAATGATTTCTTTGAAACAGGCTTATATACAGTAGAAACAAATGCGAAAAGCGGAACATATAAAGTGCAAGCAACAGGTGCACCAGCGGGTGTGAAATTTGTAAATGAAAAGGGCGAAGCAAAAATGGAATTTAATGTAGGAGAAAAGTTCCGCATCTTAATTCCGAAACAAACACCAGCTGGTGGGTTTAGCTTTAAAGTATTAGGAAATTTAACAAAGTTACAAGGGATTGCACATAAAGGGACACCGATTATTCAAAATGCAGTTGTATTACTTGAGCGTAGTGAAGAAAAAACAAGTCCAGAGTTATCGGTAAGTTGGAAAACAACAAATGGTCATGAAAATAATAAACCACATACTCCAAATGAACCACATAAACCGAATCAAAAGAGATAATGAAAAAGCATTGGCTGTGTGCCAATGCTTTTTTTGCATTTCTTGCATTGCCGGTACTAACGATTTGATGAGTTACGA
The DNA here is from genome assembly GCF_016483555.1 of Bacillus cereus group sp. N14. Classification (NCBI taxonomy): domain Bacteria; kingdom Bacillati; phylum Bacillota; class Bacilli; order Caryophanales; family Bacillaceae; genus Bacillus; species Bacillus cereus group sp. N14. The sequence goes on along the minus strand of NZ_JAEHBQ010000009.1, from coordinate 168,345 downwards.
TATAATGAGGATGATAAATTAGAAAGAGAGATAAAAGATGAACCTTCGTATTTGTGACATAACGCCAGAAAATCGGCATGAAATTGCTAATTTAAAAGTAACAGAAGAACAGCATAAATTTATTGAAAGCACAGTCGCAAATTGTTTAGTACAAGCTGAAACAGAATACAAAGAAGATGCAGTTTCAGTAGGTTTATATAAGGGTGATATGCCTATTGGATATGCGATGTATGGATGGTTCGATGCAGAAGAAAAGGCTGTATATTTAAATCAATTTGTTATTGATAGTGCATGCCAAGGAAAAGGGTATGCAAAACCATTATTACGTTTGTTAATAGAGCATTTTAAAAAAGAATATAATCGCAAAGTTATGTATTTAAGTATACATCCAGAAAACAAACTTGCACAAAAGTTATATGAGTCAATTGGGTTCCATTTAACCGGTGAAATGGAAGATGAGTGGCTGCACGGAAAAGGATTTGTAATGAAACGTATACTGGACTAATAAAAAACTGTCACAAAAGAGTAGCATCTTTTTTGGCAGTTTTTTATTTTAAAGTAATATTAAATTCCTTTAATCGCAACGTTAAGATTAATGAATTATATTCACAAAATTGTAACATTATTCTGATTGGAAGTGCTATCAAACAAAGTGTAAAGCGTGTACAATTCAGTTGGAAAAACTACCTATAGATGGTCATATATGAAGAAAATGTAAGATTCTATTACTATTTTTAGATGTATAGATGACAATACTAAATTATATCTTTTACTATTCCCTTTTTATGTATGAAGAGAACTCATCACAAATAGAGAGAAGTGAGGAGAGCATATTACATAAAAGTTTTACAATGTAAGAAAGCGAATACATGGAGGGAAATGCGGGAGTAATAGATACAGGTGCGCGAGGTGTTAGTCTATTTATTAAATGTTTTTATAAAAATAATAGGATTACTTATTAAATGAATATATAGGATAGTTTCTCTAAATAAAGGAACAGGGGACACAGATTATGTCGAAGAAAAAAACGAGTAGGGTATTAGTAGCTGGTATATGTATATCTACATTATTATCACCAGTAGCTTTCGAAGCATCGAAAGGATATGCCGCACCTTTGGAAGAGAATAAGGGCGGGAATTTAGAAGAGATTAAAGAGAATAAATTTGAGCAGAGAGTATTTCGGTTGCCGGGGAAAGGTAGCGTGGAAGAAGAAAATAACCGCTTAAGAGTTACTTGGAAACTTTCCGCTAATGAGCCGACTGGAATTTATGCGGCGCCAAATGAAGAGATTACAATTGATATAAAAGGAACACAGACTATTCAAGCTTTCATAGGAACGAGATCTTATGATGAGGAGGGGCCAGAAGAGTTTGATTTAAAACCAGGGAAAAACGTTATATCATCTCCAAGAGGCGGTATTTTATATTTTTACAATATGAATAATGAAGGGGAAGTAACAGCTTCAGTTACGAATGGCGGTAGCCACTTTCCTTTGTTTATCTTAGGTAAGCATACGGAAAAAGATTGGGATGAGATGTTGAAGAAATATAAGGATCCTTATGCAGTTGAATTAAAAGGTGAGAGAAGTTTAATCACTACTACTTACGATTCAGTGCAGAAATATATGAAGAATACGGATCCAACAGATTTAATGAAATTGCACGATAAGATTATTCGTTTGGAAAATGCAGTGGCTGGATTATCTGAGGACGGTGTTGGGATAGCGAAATCTCCAATTCATTATGTACAGTTTATTGAGAAACGGAAGCCTGCTGAAGGGGACTTTATGTTTGCGAAAAATTATCATACAGGATATATCCCGAGAGCGATGAATAGAGTTTTAGATATAGAAGTGCTTGAAAAGGATGGCTGGGGACCCTGGCATGAAGTTGGACATTTACATCAGCAAGAACCTTGGAAGTGGTCTAAAGTAAGGGAAGTTACAGTAAATATTTACTCATTAGCTGTTCAAAAGGCGTTAGGGAACCGATTAGAAATGGATGGGCACTATAAAGACTCATTTGAATATTTAGAGAAACCTAAAGCAGAAAGGTTCATTGATGACATTAATCCTCTAACAATGTTTTGGCAATTAAATGTAGTGTATGGAGAACATTTCTATCCTAGGTTACATCAAGCTTATCGCTTGTTACCACAGAGTGAAATGCCTGCGTCTGATGGAGAGAAAAAGCAAATGTTTGTTTATATGACATCAAAAGTGGCAGGGCAAAATTTAATTCCTTTCTTTGAGGAATGGGGATTAACGCCAAATGATGATATTAGAGAGAAAATAGAAAAATTAAATCTACCTAAATTAGAAAAGGAAATTTGGAAAGCTACAGATAGTAATGATATTCGTGAGAAGCAAGTTGAAGCTTACGAAGTTCCATATGGTGAACCATCTAATGAGATGAGAAATCTTTTAGTTGGTACAGATTTTGATGAAAATGAAGCAAGTAAGCTTGTTCAAAAGTTAGGTGAGAATGTAAAAGTAACAGGTAAGATGATATGGTCTAAATTAGAGAATGGGAAACAGGAAGTATTAGTGGAAATTGAGGATGAGAAGGGAAATAAAAATTCAATTCCTGTTCAAGTTAATGGGATTTATGGTGACAGTATTATTTTCCAAGGAATTTCAAACGATGTAATGTCAACAGTGATGCTTCGTCACAATGAAAAAAAATTAAATGCAAACTTTACTAATAATGAGATACATTACCGTTTTGAAAAAGAAGAATATATGGGCTTAACGCTATACGATCGAAATGGGATTGAAAAGAAACGTGTATCAGCAGAAGGGCAAGAAACTGGAAAACGATTCGCAATGGAACTAAATGAATTGGATTTTGAATATGGTGATGTAGTAAAAGTATTCCACGCAGAACCAAGCCGTCTGAAATGGTACAAAAATAACGCACTTGTAGATCAAGGGAAAGCTAAAAATAAAGAAGAAAAATTATTCAAAATTACTCCGCAAGGGTTCGAGTTAAAAGATGGTTTACAAGAAGTGACGGCGAAACCGCAAAAAGTAGTAGTCGGAACAGATATTAAGAAGTTAGATGCGAAAAACTTTGTTGAAGTAAAAGATGGAGAAGTAGTTGGATTTGTAGAAAAACCGAATACAACAAAAATCGGTGAACAAAAAGTAAAAGTAGAAACGAAAGATCGTTTTGGAAATAAGAAAGTGACGGAAGTACCGTTAGAAGTCATTTATGGAGACAGCATTATGTTCTTCGGTACATGGCATGGCGGAAGCAATATTAAATCGGTTGTCACGTTAAATCATGAAGAAAAGAAATTTAGTACAACAGATTCAGAAGGTCCAATGCATACTTCATTTGCAGATGAGAAGTATATGGGGATGACTGTATACGATAAAAATGGAAAAGAGAAGAAAGCTCTATCAGTAAAGGCATCTGAAAATACAAAAGGATTTGCAGAACAATTCAACGGAATGACGTTTGAATATGGGGATATGGTAAAGGTATACCAAAAAGAGTTTGATAGATTTAAGGTGTACAAAAAGAATGAAATAGTGGATGTGCAGTACGGTATTCATGAAGTAATCTTTAAAGTAACGGAGCATGGTTTCGAGAGAATAGAAGCCCAGCAAGAAGTAAAGGCAGTACCGCAAAAAGTAGTAATCGGAACAGATGCTGAAAAATTAGAAGCGAAAAACTTCGTTCAAGTGAAAGATGGAGAAGTAATTGGATTTGTAGAAAGACCAGATACAACAAAAATCGGTGAACAAACAGTGAAAGTAGAAACGAAAGACTACTTTGGAAATAAGGAAGTGACAGAAGTACCATTGGAAGTAATATATGGCGATAGTTTAGTCTTCCAAGGTGATGGTAATACAACGCGTTCTGTCGTAACTGCGGATCATAATACGAAAAAGCTACAGGCAACATCAACGGATTCTAAAGTTCATTATCGTTTTGAAAAGGAAAAATATATGGGGATAACGATATATGATCGAAGTGGGAATATAAAGAAAAGCATTTCAGTAGAAGGGCAAGAGAGTTCGAAAAACTTTGCAAATCAATTAAATGGCTTAGATTTTGTATATGGTGATGTTGTGGAAGTATATCATGCGGAATCAGATCGATTAAACTGGTATCAAAATAACGAGTTTGTAGGTAAGGGGAAATCAGAACAAAAATTGTATTTTAAAATAACGGAGCAAGGTTTCGAGAGAATGGAAACTGAACAAGAAGTAACGGCAATACCACAAAAAGTAGTAATCGGAACAGATGTTGAAAAATTAGAAGCGAAAAACTTTGTTCAAGTGAAAGATGGAGAAGTAATCGGTTTTGTAGAAAGACCAAATACATCAAAAATTGGTGAACAAAAAGTAAAAGTAGAAACGAAAGACCGTTTTGGGAATAAGAAAGTAACGGAAGTACCATTGGAAGTAATCTATGGCGATAGTTTAATATATCAAGGTGATGGTAATACGGTACGTTCTATCGTAACGGCGAATCATAATACGAAAAAGCTACAGGCAACATCAACGGATTCTAAAGTTCATTATCGTTTTGAGAATGAAAAATATATGGGAATCACGCTTTATGATCAAAAGGGAAATGAAAAAAAAGTTATTTCGGTAGAAGGGCAAGAGAGTTCCAAAAACTTTGCAGAACAGTTAACTGGTGTAGATTTCGAATATGGTGATGTTGTGGAAGTATATCACGCAGAATCAAATCGATTACACTGGTATCAAAATAATGAATTTATCGGTAAGGGGAAAGGGAAAGTAGAACCGAAGTTGTACTTTAAAATAACAGAGCAAGGTTTCGAGAGAATGAACGCTTTACAAAAAGTAACAGCAGTACCGCAAAAAGTAGTAATAGGAACAAACAGTGAAGCATTAGATGCGAAGAAGTTTGTTGAAGTGAAGGATGGAGAAGTAGTCGGTTTTGTAGAGAAATTAGATACATCAAAAATCGGTAAACAAACGGCAAAAGTAGAAACAAAAGACCGCTTTGGGAATAAGAAAGTGACAGAAGTGCCAGTGGAAGTAACATATGGAGACAGTCTAGTATATCAGGGACTAAGTAATAGTATTCGTTCGATTGTAACGTTAAATCATGAAGAAAAGAAATTGCATGCAACATATACAAATGAACAAATTCATAGCTACTTTAAAAGCGAACTATACATGGGGATTACGTTATATGATGGAGAAGGAAATGAGAAAAAACATGTAACAGCAGAAGGGCAAGAAACTTCACAGAATTTTGCAGAGCAAGTAAACGGTACGCCATTCCAGTATGGGGATACGATAAAAGTGTATCATGCAGAATCGGATCGTTTCAATTGGTATAAAAACAGTGAGTTAGCTGGAAAAGGGGATGCGAAGAGATTTGAAGAAATTTCCTTCAAGGTTACTCCAAATGGTTTAGAACAAGTACAATAATAAGAAAGCTCGTAAAACATAACGTTTTACGAGCTTTTTCTATTACTCAGCTTCAGAAACAACTGTGAAGCGTTCGTTTACGTGTTTTGGATTTTCGATTTCATCAAGTGCCGCAACTGCGAAGTCTTCGTAACTTACGTAGCTATCGCCTTTTGAGTTAACAAGAAGGTTGTCTTTGCCAGCTGTATAAGAGCCTGTACGTTTTCCTAATGTAAATAGTGCAGAAGGGCTGATGAACGTCCAAGTAATATCGTTAGTTTGTTGCAGAATTTCTAAGTTTTTACCTTGGTTTTGAGCTGTTGCAAGGTATTCATTTGGGAAACCTGGCGTATCAAATACGCGTGTTGTTTTCTCTGCGTCTACAAATAAGCTTCCAGCGCCGCCAACTACAAGTAATTTTGTATTTGGTGCACCTTTCATAGCTTCAATTAGTACATTTCCTGCATCTACGTGAAGGTGTTCTTCGCCTCCTGGAGCGCCGAATGCATTTACAACTACGTCAAATGCTTGTAGGTCATTAGATGTAAGAGAGAATACATCTTTCTCTAAAACATTTACATTTTCTTCTGTAATTTTTGCAGCGTTTCTTACGATTGCAGTTACTTCATGTCCGCGATCTAATGCTTCTTTTAAAATACGACTTCCTGCTTTACCAGTTGCTCCAATAATTCCGATTTTCATAATAAATCCCTCCAAAGTGTTTTGTTAAAGTGTATATCTTAAAGTGAATGAATGTGTTGTAATAAGGTTTGTTACAACCTGATGTAATCATTATAGTTACAGGTTGGCGTTTTTGTCAATGGAATAGTTTGTAGATTTACTTTTTATTTTAGTATGCACAGTTAGAGGGAGGAGAGTCATAAAGATATTGTTACTTCGTGTCTGGCTAATATTTGGAAATTGCAAATTGTCGAAAAATGTTGATTTTTAAATGTTTTTTAAATATAATTCGTTTTATGGAGAAAAGGAGGGGTTAATTGTATGAATATTTTAGAGCAATTTGTTTCATCAACGAATACAATTCTTTGGTCATATATTCTTATTGCAATGTTAATTGGTTTAGGTCTTTATTTTTCTATTAAATTGAAATTCGTACAAATTACTCATTTAGGGGAAATGGTTCGACTAATGAGTGATGGATTAACTGGAAAGACGCGTAAAAAAGGTAGTGTATCTTCTTTCCAAGCGTTTTGTATGAGTTCAGCAGCTCGTATTGGAATCGGGAACTTAGCGGGCGTAGCGTTAGCTATTTCTATGGGAGGACCTGGAGCTGTATTTTGGATGTGGGTTATTGCGATTGTCGGAGCGTCTTCAAGTTTCGTGGAAAGTACGCTTGCACAAATTTATAAAATAAAAGATGGCAGTGGCTTCCGTGGTGGTCCTGCTTATTATATGGAAAAAGGTTTAAATAAACGTTGGATGGGAATTTGGTTCTCTATCCTTATTACAATTAGTTACGGATTAATTTTCAACTCCGTACAAGCAAATACAGTTACATTAGCATTTAAAAACGCTTTTGGTATTGAGCGTTACGTTGTTGGGATTGTATTAGCAGTATTAGTTGCGGTTATTATTTTTGGTGGCGTGAAAAGTATCGCGCGTATGTCTGAAATGATCGTTCCGCCAATGGCACTTATTTATATTGCAGTAGCAATTTTCGTTGTTATTAAAAATTATTATTTAATACCGGATATGTTTACAGAAATCTTTAAAGGTGCATTTGGTTTAGATTCAGCTGTAGGTGGCGGTATCGGTGCTGCAATGAAGTATGGTATTCAGCGCGGGTTATTTGCGAACGAGGCAGGTATGGGTAGTGCGCCGAACGCGGCAGCAACAGCTGATGTAACGCATCCAGCAAAACAAGGTTTTATTCAAACAATTGGAGTGTTAGTGGATACATTTTTAGTATGTACATCAACAGCATTTATCGTACTATGTTCTGGTGCGTATAAGGCAACGAATTTAGAAGGTATTGAATTAACGCAAGTGGCGTTAAGTTCACAAATCGGTTCGTGGGCAAGTAGCTTCTTAGCGATTATTATTTTCTTATTTGCATTTAGTTCACTTCTAGGAAACTACTATTATGGTGAAACGAATATTGAATTCATTAAACAAAGTAAAACTTGGTTAACAATTTACCGTATTGCGGTGGTTGCAATGGTATTATTCGGTTCTGTTGCTACACTTCAAGTTGTATGGAATATGGCGGATTTATTTATGGGACTAATGGTAATCACAAACTTAATTGCGATTACGCTTCTTGGCCGATTTGCATATGCTGCTTTGGCAGACTATGTAAGGCAAAAGAAACAAGGAAAAGATCCAGTCTTCAGTGCAGATTCTATTCCGGGTTTAACGAATACAGAGTGTTGGGATAAGCCAGTGGTAACGGATAAAGAAAAAGCAGTGTAATGAAAAGGCGAGCATCGAGATAAATTCGATGCTCGCCTTTTTTGTTGTAGTAAATGATAAAGAGGGTGGGAGGTAATTATTAATATAATTTTTTGTTCATTCATTCCTCTCGTTATTTGTAGGAACGTACTGTCTTAAAAGTATGACTGGTCGAATAGGATGAGTGATTGAGTATTGGGTAAATGCACGTACTGGTTATATTTTTACGTAAAAAAATACATATGTTAAGGTAGTTAACGTATTCATGTTATAAAACCTAACATAAAGTTCTTGATTACTAAAAGTTTTTAGAATATAATTTTCTTATTGTTAGGAAGAGGGGGGCAATGCAATTATGGATTTTTTAGCTAAGATAATTGGGGATGTGAATAATGTCCTTTGGTCATATATCATTATTGCGATGTTAATTGGGTTAGGACTTTACTTTTCGTTTCGTGTGAAATTTGTCCAAGTTCGTTACTTCGGTGAAATGATTCGATTGCTTGGGGATGGGGCAAGTTCGAAAACGAGAAAAGCACAAAAAGAGAAGAGCGGTGTATCGTCGTTCCAGGCTTTTTGTATGAGTACAGCTTCTCGTGTAGGTACTGGTAACTTAGCTGGTGTAGCTATCGCAATCTCAGCAGGTGGACCAGGAGCAGTATTTTGGATGTGGTTAATCGCGGTAATTGGGGGTGCTTCTGCATTTGTAGAGAGCACATTAGCGCAAATATATAAAGTAAAAGATGGGAATGCGTTCCGTGGTGGTCCAGCGTATTATATGGAAAAGGGTTTAAAGAAACGCTGGCTAGGAGTTGTCTTCTCTGTTCTAATAACAGTTAGTTTCGGATTAATTTTCAACGCCGTGCAGTCAAACACAGTAGCGGCGGCTTTTGATGGAGCATTTAACACAGATGGTAAGTTTGTAGGTCTGTTTATGGCTGGTTTACTTGCAATCATTATCTTTGGCGGAGTAAAACGTATTGCACGTGCGGTTGAAATGATTGTTCCAGTAATGGCAATTATATATGTAGCAGTGGCATTATTCGTTGTTGTAACAAACATTACGGCAATTCCGTATGTATTTAAAGAAATTTTCTTACATGCTTTCGGAATTAAAGAAGTAGTGGGCGGGGGATTAGGAGCTGCGATTTTACTAGGGGTAAAACGTGGATTATTCTCAAATGAAGCAGGTATGGGTAGTGCGCCGAACGCAGCTGCGACTGCAAACGTAACGCACCCAGTTAAACAAGGTTTCATTCAAACTTTAGGGGTATTTACAGATACATTATTAATTTGTAGTTGTACAGCATTTATCATTTTATTATCAGATGTGCCTGGAGCGGCTGATTTAAACGGAATTCAATTAACGCAACAAGCATTAAGTCAACATATCGGACCGTGGGCTTCTATATTTGTAGCAGTTGCAATCTTCTTGTTTGCATTTAGTTCATTAGTAGGTAACTACTACTATGGTGAAACGAATATTGAATTCTTAAATGGAAGTAAAGTGTTATTAAATGCATACCGCATTGCTGTACTTGGTATGGTTGTTTTAGGATCTGTAGCAACAATTCAAATCGTTTGGGATTTAGCAGATTTATTTATGGGGATTATGGCTGTTATTAACTTAGTTGCGATCGTATTTCTTTCTAAGTATGCTTTCGCGGCATTATCAGATTACGTTAAGCAAAAGAAACAAGGAAAAGATCCAGTATTCTATGCGGAGTCTATTCCAGGTTTGAACAATACAGAGTGCTGGGATAAGCCAGCAGTAGCTGATAAAGAAAAAGCAGTATAATGAGGTGAGCATCAAGTGAAACTTGATGCTCATTTTTTTGTTTTATCCCGCTATTTGTGAACAGTAAAACTCTCGATTGATACGGGCTAATAATCGGTGGGGATGACACTGATTAAAGTTTCGCTATATAATGTAAAAGACGAACATTAATGAATGTTTTATAATAAAATGTAATTTTTTTAAGAAAAGTGCGGATATGAGTTGTGATTTATGTTAGAATGGAAAATGCCTTTGAAACAAGAGGTTTTATGATCTTTCCTATCCGATTGAAGGTTTTAGAGGAGAAATGGAAAGTTCGGATTATTTCTTATTTCAAGTGGTCAGACGTTCAACGTTAATGAAGAGTTAAATGGAGGATTTTATTAATGAAGTTTGTTATGTTTCTTGTAGGATTGCTCGTTGTATTCGTACTCGGTTTTCTTATAAGTGCCGATCGAAAGAAGATTAAGTATAAACCAATCGCAATTATGCTTGTTATTCAGCTGGCGTTAAGTTATTTCTTATTAAATACGCAAGTTGGTTATATTTTAGTAAAAGGAATTTCAGATGGATTTGGCGCGCTTCTTGGATATGCGGAAGCTGGAATCGTTTTCGTATTTGGCGGTCTTGTTAATAAAGGAGAGGTTTCATTCTTCTTAACAGCGTTATTACCAATCGTATTCTTTGCCGTTTTAATCGGAATTCTGCAACACTTTAAAATTTTACCGATATTTATTCGTGCTATTGGTACTGCGCTAAGTAAAGTAAATGGTCTAGGAAAACTAGAATCATATAACGCAGTAGCAGCTGCCATTGTTGGGCAAGCGGAAGTATTTATTACAGTAAAAGATCAATTAAGTAAAATCCCAAAACATCGTTTATATACATTATGTGCATCTTCCATGTCGACAGTATCAATGTCAATCGTAGGTTCTTATATGAAAATGATCGAACCGAAATACGTAGTAACAGCACTTGTATTAAATTTATTTAGTGGTTTCATTATTATTCATATTATTAACCCGTACGATATTACAGAAGAAGAAGATACACTGAAATTAGAAAATAAGAAAAAACAGTCATTCTTTGAAATGCTAAGTGAATATATTATGCTTGGTTTCACAATCGCGATTACAGTAGCAGCAATGTTACTTGGTTTCGTAGCATTAATTACAGCAATTAATAGCTTATTTGATTCAATGTTCGGTATTACATTCCAAGCTATTTTAGGATACATTTTCTCACCATTAGCATTCGTAATGGGTATCCCGCAAGCAGAGATGGTAACAGCGGGACAAATTATGGCAACAAAATTAGTATCAAATGAGTTTGTTGCGATGCTGGATCTTGGAAAAGTAGCTGGTGATTTATCAGCTCGTACAGTTGGTATTCTTTCTGTATTCCTTGTATCATTTGCGAACTTCTCATCAATCGGAATTATCGCAGGTGCAACGAAAGGTATCGATGAAAACCAATCAAATGTTGTATCATCATTCGGTCTACGTCTTGTGTACGGTGCGACATTAGTAAGTATTCTATCAGCGATTATCGTTGGTGTTATGTTATAAAAAAAAGGATGGCTCTAGCTCATAGCTAGGGCTATTTTTTTATGGTAAATTTGCATGAAAAAACCAATTAATTAGGAATATATTAACATATAAAAATCTTTTAAAATTTATATTGCATTTCGCCTAGATAACGCTTACAATTTGATTTGTAGGTGGTATCAATTTCAGACTTTCAAGTATGGTAGGAGAGAAGAAGCTACCTTTTATAAATTGCAATATATGTAAACGCTTACTGATTTTAGATAACAGTTGAATAGTATTTAGGGGTTTAAAAATTTTTTAACATCAATGGTCGGACGTCATTCGTTATACGTTGTACGACTGATAACTCGTGGGAGAAGTGGAGGATTCACATATGAAAATAGTAATGTTTCTAGTCGGTTTACTTGTAGTATTTGTACTAGGGTTCCTTATCAGTTCAGATCGTAAGAAAATTAAATATAAACCAATTGCACTTATGCTTGTCATTCAATTGGTACTTGCGTATTTCTTACTAAATACAAAGGTCGGATTTGTATTAGTAAAAGGGATTGCAGATGGGTTTGGAGCTATTTTAAAATTTGCGGAAGCAGGGGTTAATTTCGTATTTGGTGGTCTAGCAAATGATGGACAAGCACCATTCTTCTTAACAGTATTATTACCAATTATTTTCTTAGCAGTATTAATCGGGATCTTACAACACATTAAAGTATTACCAATTATCATTCGTGCAGTCGGTTTCCTATTAAGTAAAATTAACGGTTTAGGAAAACTAGAATCATATAATGCAGTAGCAGCTGCAATTGTTGGTCAAGGTGAAGTATTCATTACAGTGAAAGATCAACTAAGCAAATTACCGAAAAATCGTTTATACACACTGTGTGCATCTTCTATGTCAACAGTATCAATGTCAATCGTCGGTTCTTACATGAAAATGATTGATCCAAAATATGTAGTAACAGCACTTGTATTAAACTTATTCAGTGGATTCATTATCGTTCATATTATTAATCCATATGAAGTAAAAGAAGAAGACGATATTTTAGAATTACAAGAAGATAAAAAACAAACATTCTTTGAAATGTTAGGCGAATATATTATGCTTGGTTTCTCTATCGCTGTAACAGTAGCGGCGATGTTAATCGGTTTCGTAGCATTAATTACAGCAATTAACGGTGTGTTCGATTCAATTTTCGGAATCACATTCCAAAGTATTTTAGGATACGTTTTCTCGCCATTAGCATTCGTAATGGGTATTCCAACATCAGAGATGCTAACAGCAGGACAAATTATGGCAACGAAATTAGTAACGAACGAATTCGTTGCAATGCTTGACCTTGGAAAAGTAGCTGGTGATTTATCAGCTCGTACAGTAGGTATTTTATCTATCTTCCTTGTATCATTTGCGAATTTCTCATCAATCGGAATTATCGCAGGTGCAACGAAGAGTATCGATGGCAAACAAGCAAACGTTGTATCTTCATTCGGATTAAAACTTGTATACGGTGCAACGTTAGTAAGTATATTATCAGCGATTATCGTTGGGGTTATGCTTTAATAAATTAAGAAAAGCAATGAGCGTAGGCTCATTGCTTTTTTATTTAACTTGCTCTATCTAAGTCTCTTTTAAATTGTGGTTTCTCCAAATAAGTTCCAAGCCTCCATATATACTCAACAGGACCTATTCGATATTTTCGCAGCCAATATGTGCTAACAAATAATTGAATTGTATAGATTCCAATCGTTAAAAGAATACCGAAGAAATATCCTATTTTACCGAATAAGCCAAAGCCGTATGCGTAAAAAATTGTTGTTGTGATAATAGACTGGGCTAAGTAATTACTAACCGACATTTTTCCCATATTGGCCATATATGTTAGTAGACGGGTTACTTTTTTGTAATGGAATAATAAAATAATTGTGCTTCCGTAAAAGAAGGTCATGGTTACTGGTGTAAGGCCGTCTTGTAACATAAGTAAAATAGGATGTTTAACGAACATAGCTGAAGTTTTGATTGTAAAAGAGAAAATACCAGTAAGAAGCCAGACCTTTTTGACAGCAGAGATATGCTTATCAATCTCAAATAACCATCCTTTTTTTCCTACGTACATACCGATTAAGAAGAGTGGAGATAGGAAAATGAGTGTGAAAAGTGTTATAAAGGTTAATCCGAAGAAACCGTCAATGCCTATATATTCGAAAGGATTTTCAGTTAACCTAAAGTTGACATGATCCATATAGCTTCCAGTCTCATGAACTTTATGTTCTTTTTCAATATAAGGAGCAAAATCAGTAACATTTGTATTTGGGTCAGTTGAATAAGTCATAAGTGTAAGGAGTGCGAGTAGAATAGTTGCCCAAATTAATAATGTTTTTGGCTTTCTGTTTATAAACATCAGTAAGAAAATCCCGATGAGGCCATATGAGAATAAAATATCCCCGGACCAAATGAGCACGCCGTGAATAAGACCTAGTAGTAAAAGAATAAGAATACGACGTAAATATGTAGGGGAAAACTTTTTCCCTTTTGCGACAATGCTTTTTTGTAACAAAATAATGCTAAGACCAAATAAAAAAGAGAATAAAGAAATGAAATTTTGTGTGCCAAAAAATTGAATAAACCAATTAGCACCTTTATCGAGTCCGCCAAATATATAGGATGGTTTTTCATTAGCGAAGAACCCGAATTGAATTAATGTTATATTAACAAGTAAAATACCAAATAAAGCAAAACCACGCATTGCATCAACAACTTCTACACGTTGATTCATTTTTTTCTCTCCTTTTATATTATTTTATATTGAAAATAATACCATTTTATAGTTGGCACTATGTCAAATACGAGGAAATTTAAGGTGATTTTAAGCTAAAGAGAAAATAAAAAATCACCTTAATACATTCATTAAGGTGATTGGAATACTATTCAGCTGGAGGCGTAAATGTACGTTTCTCTAATTCAGCATCTAGCATAAATAGTGCGTTTGAATCGCTTGTAATACGTTTTAATTTTTGGATGATGCTATCGAATGAAGATTCTTCTTCTACTTGCTCATCGACGAACCATTTTAAGAATGTAATTGTTGCATGCTCACGCTCATCCCAAGCGATATCAGATAAGTTGTAAATACGCTTCGTTACTTCACGCTCGTGCTCAAGTGCCACTTCAAAAGCGTTCAGTACAGATTCGTATTTGTTATTTGGATTATCAAATCCAGTAATAATAGCGCGCTCACCGCGGTCATTAATGTAGTTGTAAAGCTTCATTGCGTGGAAACGTTCTTCTTCAGCTTGTACAAGGAAAAAATTAGCGAATCCATCATAGCTCTCAGCTGTACAGTAAGCAGCCATCGCCATATAAGCATGGGCAGAGTAAAATTCAAAGTTCATTTGATCGTTTAATGCGTCGTGCAATTTTTTAGATAACATAAAATCCCCCTTAGTATTGTGACAAGAACATTATACCATAATTGATAATATTCTCATTTGGATACTTCGAACCTTTTCGAAAGCTTTGTGACGTGTGCCTCCATAATGTCTTGTAAATCTAAATCATATTTTTGTGAAAGAATAATAAGATTAGATAGTACATCACCAAGTTCTTCTTTTAACTCTTGTTTTAGTTCTTCTTCTGTTTTCACTTTTTCGTCAGGACGATCACGGCCAATTTCGATTGCACGAACAACGCGTGAAACTTCTCCAACTTCCTCTGTTAAGAAATTTAAGCGAATAAAGGAATTATACTGTGACCAGCTTCGTTTTTCGTAAAATTCCTCCACCCATCTTTGAAATGCGACGATATCCATTTCTTCCTCATCCCTTCAATATGTTGTACAATGTTCATTGTATCATAACAATATATAGTTTCGGGGTGTAGGAATGAGAAAGATTTGTGTGTTTGCAGGTTCCAACTTAGGGGAGAGACCAGAATTTAAAGAGCAGGCAATAGCGTTAGGGAAAATGTTTGTTGAGAACGATTATGAGCTCGTATACGGTGGTTCTTGCGTTGGATTAATGGGAGAAGTGGCAAACGAAGTTCTTCGCTTAGGCGGACGTGTAACAGGTGTTATGCCACGCGGTCTATTCCGAGGAGAAATTGTTCATACAGGGCTAACAGAATTAATTGAAGTAGAAACGATGCACGAGCGCAAAGCGAAAATGGCAGAGCTTGCGGATGCTTTTATTGCATTACCAGGCGGATACGGAACGTTTGAAGAGCTATTTGAAGTAGTATGTTGGTCACAAATTGGTATACATAATAAGCCGGTTGGTTTATTGAACATAAAAGGCTTTTATGGGCCAATTTTGCAAATGGTTGAACGTGCAGCAGAAGAAGGATTTATGAATCCATCAAATAAAGAGTTGATCGTTTCAGCTGAGACGGCAGATAAACTAATTGATGCAATCCAAAATTATGAGCGTCCTGTTTTAGGAACGAAGTGGAAGCAGCTATCATAATACAATTTTATAGATGTTTTTGGAAACACATGTCATTTTATCTTGAAAAGGCATGTGTTTTTAATTTGGTTAAATATGTTAATGTTAAGATGTAATGTTTTTGGAAAAGGAGAAATAGATGGAGGAGTTTGTGTATTTACGTCCTGTTTTTAAAAGTATTTTAGCAGCATCTATTCTTGTTATGCTAATTGTTTCAACACAGAAGAAAGAGCTAATTAATGAATTTTCGCTTTGGTTTATTTCGATATTGTGTATCGGTGTTGCCGCGATAACGTTGTTTATGTCGGGATTTATCGTTGATGAGTATAGTCTAGCTGGGGATGTACAGAGTTTTAGCATGTTTATTGCAATTGGTTGTATTAGCGGTTTAAATTTTATCATTTTGATTTTTATATAGATTTTTGGAAACACATGTCTTTTTTATCGTAAAAAGGTATGTGTTTTTAATCTGGTTAAATATATTGATAGTGAGATGTGAAATCGTTGGAAGAGTGGAAGTATAGATGGAGGTATGTTTTGCTGACTTAAAAAAGAACATCTGAATAAAAGGTAAGTAAGGAATTATTGAGTGACATAGAACTGTTCCGTTAAAGGGGCAGATTGTGGAAGATAGGGAATGTTTTTTATGAAGTTAATAGAGGTTTTTTTAATCGGAATCAGAATAAATTTTATAGATGTAATCCTTTATGAATTTTTAATCAGCTATGTATCATAATCTAATCATTAAAATGAAAATTGGAGGAGAAATGAGCATGGGTCGTTCTGTATTAAAAATGTATAACTACCACTTATGGGCAAATGAAGTTATTTTAAATCGCTTAAAAGAACTACCGCAAGACATTTTCCATAAGGAAGTTAATAGTGGTTTTTCTTCGGTGGCAAAAGTAATGTCTCACATATACCTTACAGATTTAGCCTGGCTCGAGATTATTTCTGGTAAAAGCATGAGTGATGCAATGGTACACACAGATCAATTGAAAGAACAGCTGGAAACAAAAAATATTGAGGAAATGGAAACTAGTTTTTATGAATTATCTAAAAGATATAAAGAACTTTTAAGTAGTCAACAAGATTATGAAAAAGTGTTTGAGGTTGATAATCCATACGCTGGGCACCTGGATACGACGGTTTCTGAAACAATACTACACGTCGTCACCCACGGAGCATATCACCGTGGGAATATAGCCACAATGTTGCGGCAAATGGGTCATACCTCTGTTATGCAAGATTTTGGACTATTTCTATATTCAAAATGAATTTTTTTTATTTACCATAGAGTATGGGTTTATATGATGTTTTTGGGGACGGCTTTTATTAGTGATTTAAGCTTAATTGTGTATTATACAAAAAGGCATTCCATATTACTTCGGAATGCCTTTATCACTTTTATTATTTTGTTTCTTATACAGGTACCAGCCACCCCAGCCGCCACCAATTGCTACAACAACGAGGAAAGCATAGTCTTTCACCTCGACACGTATATTGAAAATATTAGCTATAAGTAAGACAATCCCAACTGTTATTAACGCAAAAAATGCTCTAATTAAGTAGTCTTTCAACTGAACCACTCCCGCCATTTAAGTAGTAAATGATGAATATGGAAAAGCTTTTTTGGATCTATTTTACTAAAGGGTGTTACCTATATTTTAACATAAAAGAGATTGTAATATATTGATAAAAGTAGAGGAGAGAGGTGCTAATATTGTCGTGATTTGTCGGTAAGTCGATATATTGGAAAAATCGCTGATATATTTAATAGAATCGCCGATATAATGCAAAAATCGCTGATATAAATTTCATGTACTGATATGCGCGATTAACCCCATAAAAAAAAGCGACTCTGAACGAGCCGCTTCCGCTTTTAAATATATTATTGATTCAAGAACGCGCGTAGCATCCAAGCGTGTTTTTCTAGTTCTGTGTAGATGCCTAGTAGTAGGTCAGATGTCATTTCGTCATCAGAGTTTTGAGCAATTTCCATGCCTTTTTTCAGTTCGACTAGCATCATTTCGTAGTCTTTCATGATTGATTCAACCATTCCTTCTGCAGTTTCGCCGTATGCTGCTTCTTGAATAGAAGATAGTTCTAAGTATTCTTTCATTGTTGCTACTGGTTTGCCGCCAATTGCTAAAATGCGTTCTGCAATTTCGTCGATGTGAGTAGCGGATTCTGTGTAAAGTTCTTCGAATTTCTCGTGTAATGTGAAGAATTGAGGTCCTTTTACGTACCAATGGAAGTTGTGTAATTTTGTGAATAAAACGCTCCAGTCTGCTACTTGTTTGTTTAATACTTCGATTACTTGTTTGTTCATTATGATCAATCTCCTTTTGAGTTGTTATGTTATATCAATTACTAATTTATAATGATTATAATATAGTAATTTGTATAAATCAACCCTTTTGCTGGAATTAATTTGAACAAATTATGAACTGTTATAAATAAAAATCCCTATTACTGTGGAGTAATAGGGATTTTGTTTGATATATAGCTCTTGTTCTAAACGAGCTGCTTTTGCTTTTAATTATTATACAGCCTTTTGCTTCTCTTCTATATCCTGTCCATCCCAGCACTCTGTATTCTGTAAGCCAGGGATAGAACTTGCAACGAAGACAGGATCTTTTCCTTGTTTCTTTTGCTTTATATAGTCCACTAAGGCTGCGTATGCAAACTTGCTAAGGAATGAGATGGCAATTAAGTTTGTGAATACCATTAGTCCCATAAAGAAATCAGCTAAACTCCAAACCGTTTGAAGGGCAGCGATAGATCCGAAGAACACCATTCCGACAACTGCAACACGATAAATCAGTAACCATGTTTTGCTTTCTTTAATGAATGCGATGTTTGTTTCACCATAATAGTAGTTTCCTAGTAAAGAACTGAAAGCGAATAGGAAAATAATAATCGCTAAGAAAGTGCTTGCCCACGGTCCAATTTGTGAACTTAATGCTTGTTGTGTTAATTCAATACCTTCTAAATTCGACCCTTTGTAAAGTCCAGAACATAATACGATAAACGCTGTTGATGTACATACTAAGAATGTATCTACGAAAACACCTAATGCTTGAACAAGTCCTTGTTTTACAGGGTGAGATACATCTGATGTTGCTGCTGCGTTAGGAGAACTACCCATGCCTGCTTCTGTCGCGAATAAACCACGCTGAATTCCGAACTTGATTGCTGCTCCAATACCACCAGCGATAGCTTGGTCTAAACCGAATGCGCTGTTAAATATTTCTGTGAAAATGCTTGGTAACATATTGAAGTTGTTAATAACGACGAAAATTGCCACACCAATATAAATAATTGCCATTGGAGGAACAATCATTTCTGTAATACGTGAAATGCTCTTAATACCACCAAAAATAATAACTGCAACTAATAAAGCTAATAGAGCTCCTACGATCGTTCGCTCTAGTCCAAAAGCATTTTCAAACGCTATTGTTACTGTATTTGCTTGTACAGAATTGAAAATTAATCCGTACGCAACTGTAATAAGAAGTGAAAACCAAACACCCATCCAGCGTTTGTTTAATCCTTTTTCCATGTAATATGCTGGTCCACCACGGAACCTGCTTCCATCTTTTACTTTATAAATTTGCGCGAGCGTACATTCTACGAAACTAGTAGCTGCTCCGATAATTGCGATAAACCACATCCAAAATATTGCGCCAGGTCCACCCATTGAAATGGCTAATGCTACACCAGCTAAATTTCCGATACCGATACGTGCTGCTGCACTTAAGCAAAATGCTTGGAATGGAGAGATGCTATCTTTCTTTTTTTCTTTTCGATTAAATCCTTTACTAATTAAACTGACCATCTCACGTAAATGAGTAATTTGGACGAATTTTAATTTAAAAGAGAAATAAAGACCGAAGCCGATTAGCATTGCAATAAGAATATATGACCATAAAATATTATTCGTTACCTCAAGGAATCTGCTAAAGATATCAACCATATAATACACTTCCTTTTTTCCGTAATAAGAAAATTATATGCAAAAAATATACGAGAATCAATTTTTCTAAAAAATCATGTTACATAAACGCATTTTGTGTTATGATTATGTTACATAGTAATATTTTTAGAATTATTTACATTTTAAAAAACTAAATGTAAAGCGAGAAAGAGGGGATAATTTGAAAGAAGAAACTTTATTGAAAGTAAGCCTTAAGAGTTTGAAAATGAGAAGTAATATATTTTTTATCATTTCATCTTTAAGTATCTTTTTAGGAGCGACTTATTATTACAATAAAAGATTTCCAAGTCATAGGTATCCTGAATGGTTAGAATTTCTAAAATTGATTGGATGAATAAAAGACAGAAAAACAGAAAATTAAAATAAAGAAGTTATGGAGGAGCTAAATATGAATATTAGAGAAAGTGAACTTCCGGGTATTGGTTATAAGTTTCAAATCGTTACGAAAGGTAACGAAAAGATGGTGATTGTCATTCATGATGATGGGCGTAGAGAAATGTATCATTTTGATTCAGATCATGAAGAAAGCATCTCAAGTATTTCATTACGTGACTCAGAGGCGAGACAAATTGCAGCAATATTAGGTGGAATGGTATATAAGCCTAGAGCATTAGAAAATGTTGAAATGGTCTTTGAAGGTTTAGCGATTGAGTGGTTTAAAGTAGAGAATGCTGCTCCAGCGCTTGGAAAAACAATCGGTGATCTTGAAATAAGAAAAACATATAGCGTAACGATCATTGCAGTTATGAAAAAGAATATGAAAAAGCTATTTAATCCAGGGCCAGAAACGGTAATTGAAGAAGGCGATATGCTTGTAGTTTCAGGTGAGAGAGAAGAAATTAAAAAAATTATTAATGAGTTACTTTCGAATAGGGGGACTGACTAGATGGATACGTTAATTTTTGAAGTTGGTACAGCGTTAGTATTAGTTGCAATTGCGGCAGTAATTGCTGGGAAGTTTAAATTTTCAGTCATTCCGTTTCTAATTGTTCTTGGGATGTTAGTAGGGCCACACGCGCCGACAATAGGTGTGATTGATTTCAAGTTTATTGAAAGTGCAAGTGTCATTTCCTTCCTTGGACGGATTGGCGTTCTGTTCCTTCTGTTCTACCTAGGACTAGAGTTCTCGATGAAAAAACTAATTAAATCTGGACGTTCTATTGCGATTGGCGGAACAATCTATATTTTAATTAACTTTTCACTTGGATTATTATACGGATTTATAATGGGATTCCCTTTACTAGAAATCTTAATTATTGCGGGTATTATTACGATTTCTTCTAGTGCTATCGTTGCTAAAGTGTTAGTGGATTTAAGAAGAACTGGTAATAATGAAACCGAATTAATTTTAGGAATTATTATGTTTGAAGATATATTCCTTGCTGTATATTTATCAGTCGTTTCAGGCTTAGTTCTTGGGGATCATGCTTCATTCTTAGGTGCCCTTACTTCAATTGGAATCGCTTTAGGATACATGCTTCTCTTCTTTATTGTAGCTAGAAAGGCGACGCCGTTATTAAATAAATTGCTCAATATTAGTTCAGATGAAATTTTCATTATTGTAGTATTTGCTTCGTTATTCTTTATTGCAGGTTTCTCGGAAACAATTCACGTTGCCGAAGCAATTGGAGCACTTCTTTTAGGATTAGTTTTCTCTGAGACAGAGCATAGTGACAGAATTGAGCATCTCGTTGTTCCATTTAGAGACTTTTTCGGAGCTATTTTCTTCTTCAGTTTCGGATTAAGCATTGATCCGTTTTCATTAGGCGGAGCGATATGGTTAACGTTAGGTGCTGTCCTTCTTACAATCGTCGGAAACTTTGTTGCAGGAATGATTGCAGGGCGACAAGCTGGATTATCTCATAAAGCGTCAACAAATATTGGATTAACAATCGTTTCAAGAGGAGAATTCTCTATCATTATGGCCAATATCGGCATCGCCGGTGGTTTAATGTCAGTCTTGAAACCATTCTCAGCACTATACGTGCTTATACTATCCATCTTAGGTCCACTTCTGACGAAAGAATCAAAGAATGTATATAAATTTTTAAATAAAATCTTTAAGTGGGATACGAAGACTAACTAATTTTAAAAAAATAAAAGTACAAGATATTTACTGCTTGTACTTTTATTTTTTGCAATGAAAACAGTAAAGAGAGGTACATGATGTTAGGAGAGTTGATTCATTCCGTTTTAGTTTTTCTAGAAGGACTTGGTTATTGGGGAATTATGCTTGGATTGATGTTAGAGGTTATTCCGAGTGAAATTGTATTGTCTTATGCAGGTTATTTAGTATCAACAGGAAGCATTACGTTTTGGGGCGCTGTCGCGTTCGGTACAATTGGTGGTGTAATCGCACAACTATTCATTTATTGGATCGGTCGGTACGGAGGAAGACCCGTCCTTGAGCGATATGGAAAATATATTTTAATTCAAAAGAAACATATTGATTATGCTGAAGATTGGTTTAATCGTTACGGAACTGGCGTTATTTTTACAGCGCGTTTTATTCCTGTTGTGCGTCATGCTATTTCGATACCAGCGGGTATTGCGAAAATGTCACATGCTAAGTTTATTACGTTAACTACATTAGCTGTTATTCCATGGTCAATTGTATTTGTATATTTAGGTTTTAAATTAGGAACAGAGTGGGAAAGTATTAATAAAGTAGCTGGGCCATATGTGAAATACTTTGCACTTGCAGCTATTGTTTGTGCAATTGGTTACTTTGTATTAAAAAAAGTGATGAAAAAAAGTGATTACGTAAAAAGAATCTATGCTGACATAGATTCTTTTTTTATTGTCATTTTTCGAAAGGGGAAAGAGTAGGTTTAATATTTTACATATTGTGGCATACATATAGGAAAAGGGAGTTTGGAAAGGGGATTATAGAGAAATGGAACTCCAGTTTCAAAATGTATATCAACAAGTTGAGAATTGGTATGTGTTGGATTCGGAGCTTCCTTGGGATGTCAAAAGGCTTAGAGATGATTTGTTTTCACTGATTGAAGTATGTAAAACACCAGTTGTTTTTTGTGATACGTGTGATGCGAATCATGTGCTTCTATCATTAGGAGAAGAAGAAGAGGAATTCTTATTCCCAGTAGGTGGTTTTTATCATAAAGAAAAACAATTAATTTTTGTTTGTATGTGGGAAGAGTATGAGCAGGTGCTCAAAACACTACTGCATGAGTTTCGTCATGCGATGCAGCATAAGAGAGAAGTATTGTATGTTGGAAGTGAAGTGTACGAAGATAGATGGATTGAGAAAGATGCGAGAAAGTTCGCGGAGAGGAAGTTAGATGAATATAAAAATAGAAAGTTAATGTAAAGCATAGTGGAGAAATGGCACTGTGCTTTCTTTATTGATTACTAAAAGTAAGTGATTGACTTTTATAAAGTTTAGTTCTAAACTAATGGTATGAAATGAGCGAGGTGATAGAATGAAGACAGAAGATAGACTCGGATTACTATTATGGTTTCGTTTATCACGTTTTTATAACAAAAGTATTCGTGAGACGAATCAGCATTTGAAAGAATGGAATGTATCTGCCGCTCAGTTTGATGTGCTAGCTCAAGTTGGAGGACATAATCGTCTAACGCAGCAAGAGCTCGGAAATAAACTATTTGTTACGAAGGGAAATATCACGCAGCTATTAAATAAAATGGAGCAGCTGGAGTGGATTCACCGTGAACAAGAAGGTACTACAAAATATATTTCGTTAACAGAAAAGGGAAAAGCTTTATATGAAGAAATCGTCCCGCCTCAAGAAACGTTCCAAGCGGAGCAGTTTCAAAATTTAAATGTAGAAGAACAACATCAATTATTACAATTACTAAAAAAATTACAGTGAGAAAAATTTTTAAAATAAATCTTGAATTCGAGATAATATGAGGTGAAGGATATGTTTAGAAAAGTTGATCATAAAAATATGGGAAGAGCAAATCATGGTTGGTTAAATACACATTTTCATTTTTCCTTTGCGAATTACTATAACCCGAATAACATGAACTTTGGAGCATTGCGTGTAATTAATGATGACCTAGTAGCGGCACAAACTGGTTTTGATATGCATCCGCACCGCGATATGGAAATCATTTCGTACGTTGTAGATGGTGCTTTAACACATGAGGATAGCATGGGGAACCGCGGAACAATTGAGCGAGGGCATGTTCAATATATGAGTGCTGGCACAGGTGTATTTCATAGCGAGCATAATTTAGGAAATGAAACACTACGTTTATTACAAATTTGGATTTTACCAGATCGTGCGGATCATAAACCAAACTATGGTGAGTTTACATTTGATTGGAGCAAGCGTGAAAATGAATGGTTCCATATGGTATCTCCAGTAGAAGGAGAGGCACCAATTCGTATTCACCAAGATGCGAATTTATATTCTTTATCGTTAGATGCTGGAAAAGAAATTCATTTTCCGGTGAAAGAAGGCCGTCAATTGTATCTTGTACAAATTGAAGGCAGTAGTGTAATAAATGGTGAGACACTTGTTATGCGTGATGCGGCAGAAGCGGTAGAAGAAGATGTTCATATTGCAGCGAAAGAGCAATCACACTATTTAGCGATTGAATTGAAAAAATAATAGAATGTTTATGGGAAAGAGGACACCCGATAGGATGTCCTCTTTTTTTGAGTGGAATTGTCAGAAAAAACTTTCTCAATATTTAGAAAAAGGTATTAGCCTGGAAAATAAGAATTGTATAAAAGTGTCAAAAATCTGTATGGGAATGGGGAATGTTATAGTGAAAAAGCAAGTCATTTCATCAGCATTAGCGTTAACTGTTATCGCCGGGGGATTTGGAACATTTGGAGCAACGACAACGAAAGCGGAAGAACAAAAAGTTCAATACCATCAAGAATTTAAAACGCCTGCATACATAGGTGAAGAATGGAAAGCACCAGAAGGACTAGATAAAAAAGAAACGGTCTTTCAATATTTAGAGAGTAAGAAAGATATGTTCAAATTAGCGGGAAATATTGATAAACATTTCAATGTCGTTGGGGAAGAAAAAGATACTGAATCTGGCACAACACACGTGAAGTTAGTTGAAAAACATAATAACATTCCTGTGTATGGTTCAGATCAAACTGTTACACTAGATAAAGAAAATAATGTAAAAGCATTCTTCGGACAAGTTATACCGAATTTAGAGGATAAAAATATTCCTGCGTTTGCAAAGATTAGTGCAGAACAAGCAGAAACAATTGCAAAGGCAGATATTGAAAAAGAAGTTGGTAAAGTAAAGAATTATGACGGTGTGAAAAAAGACTTATTTGTGTATGAAAAAGATGGAAACTACTATCTTGCATATTTAGTTAAGGCATCAATTTCAAAACCAGCTCCAGGATATTGGCATTACTTTGTTGATGCAACGAATGGAAATGTGATTGAGAAATATAATGCTGTAGATCACATTACAGGATTTGGTTACGGAGTATTAGGCGAGAGACAATCGTTTGAAATTGCTCAAGATGAAAAAACAGGAGCGTTCAACTTATTTGATGGGAAACGAGGACAAGGTGTTCATACATTTGATGCAGAAAATATGGATGAAAACTTGTTTAACTTATTCTCACAATGGCTTGGATATACAGGAGAAGAAGTGGAAAGTAAATCTAAGTTCTTCGAAGATAAGGCTGCAGTTGATGCGCATGTAAATGCAGGGAAAGTATATGATTACTATAAAAAGACATTTAATCGTAACTCCTTCGATGATAAAGGTGCGAAGCTGATTTCTACTGTTCACGTTGGAGAAAGCTGGAATAACGCAGCTTGGAACGGTGTGCAAATGATGTATGGTGATGGCGATGGTACGACGTTTATTCCATTATCTGCTGGACTAGATGTTATCGGTCATGAATTAACGCATGCTGTAACTGAACATACAGCAAACCTTGTTTATAAAAATGAGTCAGGTGCGTTAAATGAATCGTTATCTGATATTATGGGTGTCATGGTTGAGAAGAAGAGCTGGGATTTAGGTGCTGACATTTATACACCTGGAAAACCTGGTGATGCACTTCGTTCTCTGAAAGATCCAGCATCTATTCCAAACCCATTAAAACCAGGTGAAGGTTACCCAGATCATTACAATAAACGCTACACTGGAACAGCTGATAATGGCGGCGTTCATATTAACAGTAGTATTAACAATAAAGCTGCATATTTAGTATCTGATGGCGGAGAGCATTACGGCGTGAAAGTAACTGGAGTAGGCCGTGAAGCGACAGAAAAAATTTATTACCGTGCTCTTACGAAATATTTAACTGCAAACTCTGACTTTAAGATGATGCGTCAAGCTGCACTTCAGTCAGCTGAAGATTTATATGGTCAAAACTCTAAAGCTGTACAAGCTGTAACGAAAGCTTATGATGCAGTAGGCGTAAAATAGTAAGAGAAAAAGACCTGACTAGGATGTCAGGTCTTTCTTTATTTAGTCGCGAATACCTAATGCGATTTTCGCCATACGTGACATGCGTTCTTTAGACCAGGGCGGATTCCAAACGACATTTACTTCTATTTCATTGACTTCAGGTACGTTCGTTGATAATACTTTTTTAACGTCTGATACAATTTGCCCAGCCATTGGACAACCGATAGAAGTCATCGTCATCGTAATGACAGCATTATTATTTTCATCTGCTGTAACGTCATAAACTAATCCAAGATTAACAATATCAACACCTAGTTCAGGATCAATAACAGCTTCTAAGTTTGCATATAACTTTTCTTCAAATGCTTGTTGTGACATGTGTAGCACCCCCTACATATTAATGATATCGATTCTCATTATAACGGATATATATATATAATGCAGGGAATGAGCTCAAAAAAATATTCCTCTTGAAAGAGGAATGTTTTTTGAAAACTATTCAGTTTTGAAATGAGATACGAGTTGATCTAATTCTTCAACTGTTTGTTTCATTTGTTTAGCAGTTTGTGTCATTTCATTCATAGTAATGACCTTTTGCTCAGCAGATTGTGCTGTTGCTGCTGTTTCACTAGATACTTCAGTCGAAATAGAAGCGATATTATTCAGTGAAGCGTTCATTTCTTCAGCGCTTGCAGCCATTTCCTCAGCGGTTGCTGAGATGTCTTGCATTTGAGTAGATACTTTATTTACTTGTTCCACAATTGTTGTGAAAGAGTTGCCGGCTTCACGAATGACATGAATGCCTTCAAATGCTTCCGAACGGCCTTGGGACATCATAGAGCTCGCAGTTTCAGTGTCTTGTTGAATTTGATGTAGTAGTTGGTTAATATCTGTTGCCGCTGTTTTAGATTGTTCAGCAAGTTTTCGAACTTCGTCAGCTACGACAGCGAAACCTTTTCCTTGTTCGCCAGCACGAGCTGCTTCGATAGATGCATTTAAAGCAAGTAAGTTTGTTTGTTCTGCGATATTAGAAATAGATTGTACAGCTGTATCAATATATTTCGTGTGGGTGATTAGACGTTCGACCACTTCTGAAGTAGCATTTACCGCGTCGTGTATCGTTGTCATTTGTGAAACGGATTTTTGAATAACTGAACTTCCATCGTTAGCCTGTTCAGATGTAGTTACAGCAAGTTCAGTTACAGATGAAGCAGATTCAGCAATGCGCTGAACACTTACTGCCATATCGTCCATTGCAGTTGAGCTTTCTTCCATGCTAGCAGATTGTGATTGAATACTTGCATTTAAGCTAGACATCGAGCTTTGAACTCTTATTGTTGCTTCACGTGATATATTTGTTTTTTCTAGCATATTTTCAGAAGCGTTTTGTACTTCCACAGATGTTTTTTGCACACGATTGATGATATGTTGTAGGTTTTCTAACATTTTATTAAAGGATGTTGCGATCGTACCAATTTCATCATTGCTATTTACTTGTAGGCGAGCTGTTAAGTCACCTTCTTGAGATGATAATTCTTTTAGCTTATTATCAATTTGTTGAATTGGTTTTACAAGTTTACCAGAGAACCACCATGCAAGAATGATAGCTACGATAATACAAATAACAAGTGATAAGAAGATAACATATTCAATTTGTAGTGAAGATTGATCAATTTTTTTGATAGATTCGTCACGTAACTTAGCTTGTTCATTACTATAATTTGTGAAGTCACCAATTACTTTATAAACGGCACCATTTTCTGCATAAGCTACTTGTAGAGCCTCTTCCCACTTTTGTTCTTTTGCAAGAGTGAAAACTTTTTCTTCAATAAATTTTCTCCAAGTCGATCCTGATTCCATTGTATCTTTCACGGATTGAGAAATATTTGGATTAGAAAGAAGTTTATCTTTTGAATCCTCCAGACGTTTACTCATCTCATTAAACTTGTCTAATTCGACTTGATCATGTTGTAATAAATAACCTCTTAAAGCAGAAAGTTGTACCTGATAAGCGTCTCCACGTTCTTTCAATTCTGTTGCAAGGGGAGAAATTTCTTTTTGTAAAGCTTCAGCTTTATGAGATTGGTCAATAGCAAAAAATAAAATAAAAGCTAAGGCGATTCCAAATAAAGCGCAAATCGTTCCCATCATGAACATTAGTTTTTTTCGAATGCTAATAAAATTCATATGATAAAAAGCCTCCTTTGTGAAATCTTAGTATTAGAATTAATTAATGTAAAAAACCGAAAGAAAGCTTTACTCCTTCTGGAATAAAGCTTTCCTCTAGGAATTATAGCAGACGGAATGAGAGATAGAAAGAGATATTTTAAAGTAAAAAAAGAGAGATTGTAAATCCCTCTTTTTAATAGTTTGTAGGTCCTAGAAGTATAAATGAAAGTTTCGCTTTAAACGTTTGTTTTGAAATGAGAAACGAGAACTTCAAGTTCTTGTACGGTCGTTTTCATTTCAGAAGCTTTTTTAGCAACGACACTCATTTTATTTACTTGGTCACCAGCCGAAGTTGCTGTTTGTGATGTTTCGGCGGCAACTTCATTTGAAATAGAGGCGATGTTATTTAAAGCTGCATTCATTTCTTCTGAACTTGCGGCCATTTCTTCAGCAGTTGCAGACATTTCTTGCATTTGTGTAGAGACTTTGTTAATGTGGTTAACAATTTCCGAGAATGAAGATCCAGCGGTACGAATGACTGTAATTCCTTCCGAAGCCTCTGACTGACCTTGTGTCATCATTTCATTTGCTATTTTTGTGTCAGCTTGAATTTGATGAAGTAAATGGTTAATGTCAGTTGCCGCTAGCTGAGATTGTTCAGCAAGTTTTCGTACTTCATCGGCAACAACGGCGAATCCTTTTCCATGTTCGCCAGCACGTGCTGCTTCAATTGAAGCATTTAAAGCGAGTAAATTCGTTTGTTCCGCGATATTAGAAATGGATTGAAGTGCAGTATCAATATGATTCGTATGTGTAATGAGTCGCTCTACTACTTGTGATGTAGCGTTAACAGCTTCGTTAATGGTATGCATTTGTGTAATAGATTTCTCAATGACTTTATTCCCACCATCTGCTTTTTCTGAAGTTGTAACAGCTAGGCTAGCAACAGAGGAGGCAGATTCTGCAATACGCTGAACACTCGTTGTCATATCGTCCATTGCAGTTGAACTTTCTTCGATGCTTGAAACTTGTGAACGAATATTATACGCAAGAGCATTCATAGTTTCTTCGGTTTTTGCTGTATTTTCCATAGAAGCAGTGGTTTCGATAAACACATTTTCAGACGCTTCTTTTACACTTGTTGATGTTTGTTGCACTTGTTTTATGATACGTTGTAAGTTAGCAAGCATGTGATTAAAAGAATTGGCGATATCACCAATTTCATCTTTACTCGTTACGTGTAATCTAGCAGTTAAATCGCCGTCTTGAGAGGCTAATTCTTTTAATTTCTCATCAATTTGTCGTATCGGTTTAACGAGTTTACCAGAGAACCACCATGCTAATAAAATAGATGTTAACGTACATGTAATGAGAGAGAAGAAAATAATATATTGAATAAGAGATGAAGAAGACTCTACGTCAGCAATTAATGCGTCACGTTTATCATTTTCTGCATTTGCATATTTAGTAAAACGACTTAAAAGATCGTTTACATAATCGGTTTGAGCTAAAGCGATTTTGGATGCTTCGTCCCATTTTCCTTCGCTAGCGAGAGGGAGGACTTCATTATCTATGACGCTTCGCCATTTTCCTCCCATTAAAATCGCTTCTTTCATTCCTTCTGGAAGTTTTTTATCACTTGTTACTTTCTCTCTAGTATCAGCTAGTTTTTTTCCTTCTCGGTTGAATTTATCCAATCCTTTTTGATCATGTGACAGTAAATATTCTTGTAAACCGGCAACTTGTGCTTGGAACCAATCACCACGTTCTTTTAAAATTGTTGCTCGTTTAGATACATCATTTTTTAACGTTTCAATTTCGCTTGCTTGGTTCATAGCGAATAAAAGAATAACAATAAGAGCAATACTAAATAAAGAAGAAATGCTTAAGAGTGTGAACAGTAGTTTTTTTCGAATACTAACATACTTCATAGTTACCCCTACCTTTAAAAACTGTTTATTATGATTTATGAATGTTAAGAACGAAATTAATAAAAAACATTATTATGAAGTTATTAATCTGTTCAATGAAAAGTATAGCAGATAATGGAAGAAGGCAGATTCATATGAGTAAATGTTCTTAAAATGTATACATTTGTATATCAAAAAATTCATAAATAAAAATGAGAAATGCTATTGTAATTTGAAATAACATCATGTATACTTCTAATTAGTTGATAACGATTATCACTATCAACTGTTACATTACTCTTCGTTATGTTGGTCATACCCCTTTTTGACGACGTAAGTCAGAGACGAAATGTTGAAATATCTTGTGTCCTATTCTACAGAATTATGGTAATCTCCAACCTCAACTTATATGCGTGAGCATGCAAAAAGGATCCTATCCGTGAAGGGATCCTTTTTTGCATGCTGTCGCAATTAATGTATATAGACCGGGCACACGTTCTTCAATTCCTTCTGGGGCAGTAGAAGAGAAGACCCACTTTTGATGAGGTCCCTGTTCTTCAACTAGTTTTTCAATTTTAAAATGTTCTTCCGCAAGTGTTGTAATAATTTCTCCTAGCGTCCAGCGACGGATGATTGTTTTCGGTAACGATTCTTTCTGCGCTTCTGTAAGAAGGATGCTATAAGCAACATCATCTTCAATTAATTCTTCATCGAAATAATTTCCGTTAGCCCGAAATGATGGGTGGTCTACGCCTAATAATTTCGTGTAAACAGGATGATAGTCACGAAGGATAAGCGTTCCGTCTCCTTTAAGCAAGGTAGCAATTTTTTGAAAGAGCGGTTTTAAATCTAGAAAGTAATGGAGTACACCAAGTTCCAGTAATACGATATCAAATGATTCGGAGAGCTCCACATTTAGTACATCAGAAACGACATACTGGATAGAGACACCTGCTGCTTCCGCAAGTTCATTTGCATATTTTGCATTACTTGCCGAAATATCAACAACTGTTACGTCTGCTCCTAAAAGAGCAAGAGCAACGGCTTTATTGCCTTTTGAACCGAGTAAATTAATAATATGTTTTCCTTTTGGAGATTGTATGTAAGGTAAATAGTGATCTACCTCGCGCACGGGATCTTCCATAAGCTTTTTTGCATAATCGGCTGGTGCCCCGTGGCGATTCGTCCAAGCTTCATAAGCGGCTGCATTCCAGCTTTTTTCATTACGTGTGCTTAGTTGTTTTTGATTCAATCGTATCACTCCTTTTGTGAAAGTATAGTTATTCGGCAGGGGGATAGGATTTCCTTTTCTTCCTGAATAAAAGTTTGATTTTTCAGTGATTAAGTCGTAAAAGCCCGATTGGTTCAACTAATAATCAGTGGGGGATGAACAAAACCCCCACTGATTAAAGTTTCACTTTATATAAAAAGCGTTGAAAAGGAAAAGTAGGATGAAACCATTCTTTCCAGAGAGCTTCGGTAGCTGAGAAGAAGCAAGAATATTCATTTGAACAATGGCCTTTGAGCTTCGTCCTGAACTTATCAAATGATAATAGTAGGCGGCGACGAGAGTTGGTACTCGTTATCAAAACCACAGTATAAGAGCATATAGCTCCGTACTTGTTAAGGCTAATTATGTGAGTAATTGGCGAAATAAGGTGGTACCGCGACTGTTTAAAAGGAGGAATGTAAGATGAGTATTTTTATTCTTTTCGGCAAGAAGACTCCATTTGATTTGTGTTACGGGTGAAACCCAATAATTCAGGTAGAGATGAATTGCCGTCAGAAGGTAGACCAAACACTTTTGTTTCGTTCATAACAATTTTTTGAGAGCGAATATTTGTTTCTTTTTGTCTTACGATATAATCTGCCCTTAGATAAGGAGGGAATATATCTTAAGACAACGAAATTGGATAATAATAATCATTCGGTTACTTGAGCCAAAAGGAATTACGATGAAGACCATGTTCATATTTTGTTCCGTTCCAAATATTGATTTGTCAAAAAAAAATTTAATGAACTCTCTAAGAAAGGTGGTGAAAACAATGGCTAAAAAGAAAGCAGTGAAGGTATTACGTAAACAAAAGAAAAGAGAAACAATACAACGATTTACCCAGAAACAGAATATCGGACGAGCTTGTCTCACAGCTAAAGAATTTCGTTTACTGCAGCGCATGTCACATAGCTCAAAAGCGTTGCGAAATGTTGGATTGTACACGATTAAACAAAGTTACTTGAATAATAACAAGATGGCTAATGTAAAAGAAGTGGACACTGCCATGCAAGCCGATATGAACTACTCGGGCGTTCAATCAAACTCTGTTCAAGCCATTCGTAGAGCCTTATTTACAGAAGTGAAGAGCTTTTTTAAAGCGTTGGAACAGTGGAAGAAAAAACCTGAAACATTCACAGGTCGTCCTAAGTTTCCGAATTATTCTCGTTCAACTGATAAACGAATTATTGAAATCTATCAAGTGCCAAAAGTAGATGATAATGGGTATTGGATGATTCCAATGAATGTTGCATTTAGAAAAAAATTCGGTTCCATTAAAATACGTATGCCAAAGAACTTAAGAAATAAAAAAATCTCCTACATTGAGATTGTACCGAAGCAAAAAGGTCGGTTCTTTGAGGTGCATTACACATATGAAATGCACGTTTCTCAAATGAAGAAACCACCCACGACTACTAGTAACGCTTTGAGTTGCGATTTAGGTGTAGACAGATTAGTAAGTTGCGTGACAAATACAGGTGATACATTTTTAATTGATGGGAAAAAATTAAAATCTATTAACCAGTACTTCAATAAAATGATACGTAATCTGCAACAGAAAAATATGGAGAATGGAATTTCCAAACGCATTGTAACGAATAAAATCGCTGCACTTTGGCATAAACGAGAACGACAAATAAATGGTTATATTTCACAAACGGTAGGCTTGTTGTTCAAAAAAGTGAAAGCATTCGATATAGATACTATTGTCGTAGGGTATAACGCGGGTTGGAAACAAAAATCTGATATGGGAAAAAAGAATAATCAAAAGTTTGTTCAAATCCCATTTCATAAACTGATTGCAGCGATTGAGAATAAATGTGTAAAAGAAGGCATTCGCTTTTTAAAACAAGAAGAAAGCTATACTTCAAAAGCCAGTTTCCTAGACAAAGATAGGGTTCCAGTTTGGTCTAAGGATGATAGGACTCAGTATCGCTTTAGCGGCAAACGAACCACTCGTGGTCTGTACCAAAGTAAAGCAGGAACATGTATCCACGCTGATATTAATGGTGCGCTGAATACATTGCAAAAATCAAAAGTTGTAGAATTGGACGACAATCTCAAGGTGAAAACGCCGATTCTATTAGAAGTGCAAAAACGTAAGGCTGTTGCTTCGCGCATAGCTTAGTGGGTGCGTCAACCATCCATGTGTACTCGATTTGTCGGGGCTTGTAGCACACGCCAGGTTCATCTGAGTGGTGGCTTCTTCTGCAAGGAAGAACTACTCTTTTTCGAAAGGGTGGTGCAAGTGGGAAAACAATCGCTCGTTGCCAGTACCAACCAAAAACATACTTGGGGTGTTACCATAAGGGGGCATGAATGCTAGAGCGTCAAACTGTCTAGCGATAGACGAAAAGACCTAGCGTTCTAACTCAAGCCCCCACTGAAATGTTTCATCTCAGTGGGGGTAGTTGACTGGAGGCGCTTGGCCGTATGCAAATCTCCTTGAACCGTTTTTACCATTCTCAAGTGAAAGAGTTAGAAATACATTATCGATTGTGAACCGAAATTGGGAGCCTCAAAATACGTTGCCGAATAGAATTGATAGTGTGCAGCCACTATTTGAACGAATTGATGTAAAACAAATTGAGCATGAGATAGAAAAGCTATATGGAGCGGTAAAGTGAGATTGAGAAAAAGACCTTTCAAATCAATGAAAGGTCTTTTGTTACGCACTATGCACGCTACTATGTTTCTTTTCTTTCCTAGCCGTAAGCAGCTGAGGGGTGAAAATTCCAAGTAGTATAAAGAGTATCCCAATCCACTGCATGAATGTTACGACTTCATGTACAAGTGTAATAGAAGCGATAATGGCCGTTGGTAATTCAGCTGCTCCTAGTATTGTACTAAGTCCTGTTCCTACTTTCGGTACGCCAATTGAAAAACAAATAACAGGTACGACAACACCGAACAATCCGAGGAAGAAAGCGTATTTCCAAAGACCGGCTTGCAAGGCACCATCCGTTAAAAAGGTTGGCGGGAAGAATAGGCATACGATAAGAGTAGCACTTGTTGTCATAAGAAAGCTTTTCGTATAAGGTGGTACTTCTGTAGCAACACGCCCGCTTGCAAAAACGTAAAATGAAAAAGAGACAGCGGCTAATAGACCGAAGATAATACCTTTCGTGGAAAAGTTTTGTCCGAGACCTTCAAAGACACCGCCTGCAAACAATGTTCCAGTAAATAAAATAATAATAGATATAACTTTCTCACGGCTCGGTAATGTTCGATTGGCGATTGCTTCTATGACGACACCAATCCATGTGAACTGGAAGAGTAGGACAACAGCGATAGATGCTGGTAGTTCTTCTACAGAAATAGCGTAGAAGATACCAGTCATACTCATTGTTGTGCCAACTGTTAGTAAGGAAAGGAATTGCTTTTTTGTTACTTTATGACGTGAAACGAAAAGAACGAGCAGAAGAAGCCCGATCCATCCGAAGACATATTGTCCCCCTAATAGTTGATGTGCTGAAAATCCATCAATGAATCCGAGTTTGAAAATAGTTGAAAGTACGCCGTAGCTACAAGCGCCGAATAAAACAAGTAATGAATACTTAAATTTCTCCATGAAGATCCTCCTTTTAAATAATAAAAAACGCCCGCTATCCAAATAAGGATAACGGGCGAACGAAACAGAGTAAGATACTCTACAAAATTCCGCCATTCATACGAAGTATGAATTTGGGGTATGAAATTGTAGTAGGTTTTTTACATTGCTTTTGGGAATACAATAGAACATTTTACACCTTGAGGTGTGTTTTGTATCCCATAAGGAAACTGATGTTTATCTAATATTTGTTTTACAATATATAGCCCAAGACCACTACCTTGTACTAATCCATGTTTGCCAGGGTTTGCGCGATAGAATGGCTCGAATAAATGGGCGAGTTTATCCTCATCAATTTGTGAACCTGTATTTAATACTTCTAATGCATAACCGTTTGGCTTTTCATAAAGCTTTATATATACATGCTGATGGTCAATTGTGTAATGAATTGCATTTGAAATAATGTTAAAAATAGCAGTTTCAATAAATTTAGGATCAGCTAAAATTTGTACATCTTGCTTAATGTTAGATTGAACATTTAATTGCTTTACAGATACAAAGTAATCTACTTTCTTCATAACATCCTCAATAATATTAGTTAATGAGATAACTTTTAAATCAGGTTTAAATTGAGGGTTTTGTATTTTGGATAATTCCGACATTTTTTCCGTTAATATGTTAATGTCTTGCATCATTTCATAGGAACGTTTTAAATATTTATCTCTATCTTTATAAGCTCCAATTCCGTGAATCATGCCATCTAGTTGTCCCATAACGGCTGCGATTGGTGTTTTTAATTCATGGGAAATCATAGACATAAATTCTTTACGAGATTGTTCTAATTGTTGTTCCTTTTTGAGTTCATTTCTTAAATCTTGATTGCTTGCATGTAAATTCTTCACAATATTTGGGACCTGTGAAGCAGCTACTTGTAAATTAAAATCGGTTTGGTCTGTATTTTTGTTAAGTAGCTTTTTATCTGAGAAATCAAGATTCATAATATCTTTTAAAGCATCGCTCATAAATTGAAAAGGTTTGGCAATTAGTTTTGTATAAATTAAAGATCCGAGTAAAGATAATGCAAGCATTGTCGCACCAATATGTGGAGCTAATTGCTGCAGTGCATCTGCTAATTTTGGATAATCTTGTGTATCATTTGTGTTATTTGCTGCATTTTGTTTATGTAAGGCATCATTAGTAGCGACTTGCTTTTCCGTTTCTGTAAGTGGAGTAGAAGTGCTGTTTTTCCCCGCAATATTTTGGGTATGTTCTTTTGCTTTTACAGTTTGGCTAGGCTGCAAAAGGTGATTTATGGCTGTAGAGAGTGCATTATAATCTATAATAGAAGATTGGAAATTGGAAATCGTACTCTCTGAAACAGCCTTACTTTGATTCGTTTTACTTTGGTCGTTTTGTTTGTCTGAATCCGCTTGTTCTGTAGACAGCGCTCCATTTTCTTTTGCAAAACGTTCTTTATCGTAGTTTGAAGCTAGAAAATAAATAATTTGATAAAGACAAAGTGATAAAAGAATACAAAATAATAAGGTTTTGATGAAAATATTTTTGGTGATGTTGTCTGTACTACGATTCGATTTTGTAGCCAATGCCTTTCACCGTTTTAATATAAGGAATCCCTAATTTTTTTCTTAAGTTTTTAATATGTGTATCTATAACTCTTACATCACCATAATGTTCATAGCCCCATACCTTATTCAGCAAATCACTTCTTGATAATACTTTTCCCCGATTTTGCAGTAAAGTATATAAAATTTCAAATTCTTTTGTTGTTAATTCAATTTGATTACCATGAACATAAGCGGCATAGGCTGTAGAATTTAACATCAATTCATGGAATTGTAGTATAGTTGCAGCTTCTGCTTCCTTCGTTGCTGCCCTTCTTAATACAGCCTCTACACGTTTAATAAATACGGTGTAATGGAACGGTTTCGTAATATAGTCATCAATACCTAACTCAAATCCTTTAATTTCACTTTCTTCATTATGTAAGCCTGTTAACATAATGATCGGTACATCAGATTGTCCTCGCATAATTTTACAAATACTATAGCCATCTATATCTGGTAACATCACATCAAGGAGGACAAGATCGTATGAATTTTTTTGGAAAAGAAGAATACCTTCTGTTCCAGCGCCAACGACATCAACAGTAAAGTTTTGTGCCATTAGAAATTCACGAATCAGTTCTTGTATATCTGGGTTGTCTTCAATCACCAGTATATGCGTCATAGTAACACCTCCTAAATAACGCTTTTTACTGCAATATTCGAATTCATCATTTTTTGGATAACTCAAATTGTTTATACATATAATAAGCCCCCGCTATAAAGTCATCATGAAAGTAGCAAGGGGAATGGTTTAGAGAAACTGAATATTTCAGAATTACATTAGTTCTATTATAGTATGTATTGTAAAATTTATAAAATATTATAACTGTATAATTTTAATATCCATGTTTATCAATGTTTTGATGTTGTTTAACGAAACCTATTCTTATTATATATGTAAATACAGTTGTTTTGCTACTGTAAATGAATAAATAAAATAAGCCAAGATATAAAATTCTTGGCTACACATAAATCTTGTTTTTAGGTTATTTTACAGTGACGGTAGCTTGCTGCTGAATACGCTCAAATAACCAGTGTATATCATTGTTATACATACGAATACAACCAAGTGTTGTCCATTTGCCGATTGCTTGATTATTGTTCGTACCATGAATCGCATAAGTTGTTCCGTAAGTTCCTGCCATGTTTAGTCCGAGCCAACGGTCACCAAGTGGATTACGTGGATCGCCGCCTTTAATTTTTCCTGTATAGTAAGGACGGTTTTTAATTTTATTAACGATTTGAAAAGTACCTTTAGGCGTAGGTGTGGCTGCTTTTCCAGTAGCGACAGTAAAACTCTTTATAAATTGTCCGTTTTGATAATAATCCATTTTATTTAACTGCGTATTCACGATAAGCTGATCGTTTGTTGTAGCTGCCTCAGCATTTGTGAATGGAATAGTTAAAAATCCTAATGATAATAGTGCGCTTAATAATAGTTTTTTCATTATATTCTCCTTTTTGCTATTGTAATAGTCTTACATACAATGAATTTGCAATCCTCGTAATACTTTATTTACATTTTCATCTAATGTTTCAAAGAAGGTAGTAATCTTTGGATTTTGTTTGTTGTTTTTATCAATAAGTAATCTTTCATTTAGTAAAAGTTCACCATGTAGTCCAAAACTTTGAACTTGAATATTTAGCTCATCTTCAGTTTCAGAAATAATTGGTAAGAAGTAGTGGAAAGCTTTCGTTGGAATGATGTAACTTTTACCAATCATGCTTTC
Organism: Bacillus cereus group sp. N14; assembly: GCF_016483555.1. Taxonomy (NCBI): domain Bacteria; kingdom Bacillati; phylum Bacillota; class Bacilli; order Caryophanales; family Bacillaceae; genus Bacillus; species Bacillus cereus group sp. N14. The sequence goes on along the minus strand of NZ_JAEHBQ010000009.1, from coordinate 130,127 downwards.
TTGATTTGAATTAATCCATTTTTTCGTAACAATCTTAATGTTCTTTTTTGAAACGATAAAAGACAGTGTTGTAGATTTTGTTAAACTTACGTCAAATTCACTTGTTTCACATATGTGTAAATTAAAAACGGTTTCATTTTGATGAGATTCAACATTTGTATTAATAAAATCGTGCATTTTATAAGCTTCCATTTCTTATTCACCCTTTTTTCAATTTCGAAAAACTACTTATATTTATTCAATTTAATGCTTAGTCATATATTAGTTAAATTTTTCAACAAATTCCGATATAATCTTACAATACGTATATGAAGCTAATATGAAGTTAGTATGAGTTTGTGGTGGTTTTTTATTGAGAACAAAATAAGGTGATTTCTAAGTGTTAAAAACTGGATAAAAAATGCATATTAATAGCTCTATTCCGTACGATATATAATTGTTAGCACATCGAAAAGCGATAATGGATAGCAGCAAATAATGAACAGAAAACTTTAGTGTGAGCCTTACAAAAATGTAATAAAAATGTAAGCTATTGTGATAGTTATTTCGACAATTTTTTTATACAATAATAGTAAGAAGTTGTACGTGATTGAAAGGAGAGATGACATGGAATGGGTTCATGAATTATTTCAGCAGTACGGGTACTATGTTGTACTTGTTGGTCTGCTGTTAGAATATATTGCACTTCCGTTTCCGGGAGAGCCAACGTTAGCATATGCGGGATTTTTAGCACAGAAGGGCGATTTAAGTTTACCGATTTTAATTATCCTATCCTTTATTGGGACAAGTTTAGGAATGACAATTCAATACTTTTTAGGAAATAAATTAGGTATGCCCTTTATTCAAAAGTATGGGAAATACGTATTTTTAACACAAAGAAAAATTGACTTAACAAGAATGTGGTTTGATAAGTATGGATATTTCCTTATTTTTATCGGCTTCTTTATTCCTGGTGTACGTCATTTTACAGGATATTTTGCAGGAATTATTAACTTACCATTCCGTCGCTTTGCAATTACAATTTACTCAGGTGCTCTATTTTGGGTATCATTCTTTTTAATCGGTGGTTATTGGTTAGGTGGAAACTTACATGACATCTTTGGAGTGCTAGAAGGTCATATCGGTAAAATTATTTTTGGAGTGATTGTGATTGTGGCAGTTACGTTAGGCATTCGTTTCCGCAAACAGTTAAAACGAGTATTGTTACAAAACGCAAGTTAATATGAAATCCATTCTATGTCAAAATTTAGGAAGGCAGTGCAAACGCACTGCCTTTTTTATTTTATGTTCTAATCTATTTTAATACGTTTTTGTTCATCCTATTTAAAACTTCATAGGTTGTTCTGTCAATTATTAACGTCAAAATGACAATTATAATTGACAAAAATAAGGATATTATTTACAATTTTAATTAAATAAATGAAAAAGAGGGAAGACATGAAGCTTCAAAATCGAGTGAGGGAATTGCGAGCAAAGCATCGTTTATCACAAGGGGATTTAGGGAAAGCGATTGGATCATCACGGCAAACGATTAGTTTAATTGAGCGCGGGGATTATGCACCATCTATTGTATTGTCGCTAAAAATCGCACACATTTTCAACGTACCGGTGGAGGAAATATTTACGTTAATGGAGGGGGAAGAGGATGATGAAGAGTAAACGAAAAAAACAATTTGATTTTGTGGGGAAAATAGCATTAAGTATGATGGGTGGCTTTTTAACATCTTATATAGCTTTAAATTTACTCTCGGATGAACCGAGAAAATTATCATCTAATACATTTATAGGTGTATGTACTATTTTTGGAATCTTAATGATGTACTACACTTGGAAGAATACACGTATGTTAGCGGAGGCACGCGATGAAGAAGAGAGCGTACAAGGCAGAAAATTAGGCATTATAAGTATATATTTACGTGTAGGTGATATAGTTACGCAGGCATGGTTTGTATATGCAGTTATTACATGTAGACGTGCACTGTTGCAGGATACAAATGTTTCATTTGCAGTGTGGAATTTAGTAGCATCTATTGTCTGTTTGACTATTGTAGTGGTTATCGGGCTCATAATAAAAAATCGTTATAACAAGCTATATCCTGAACAAGGTGTAACATATATGGAATCTATGAAAATGTGGACGAAAAACGCAGATGAAGGATTAAAGCACATTGTGCATGAGGCTGGATATAAAGCATATGAATTTACGAATACAGTCTTGGCATATGTATGGTGGGCTGCCGTTATATATACAGCGGCTAGTGATATCGATTTTGTATTAATTGGCTTAATCTCATTTATTTGGATATTGCATCTCGGAAAATTTATGTATGAAATGCAGAGAAAAATGATTTATTAAGGGGAGAAAAAGGTGGATATTTTAAGAAGACCAGCTGGTTCACTAACAGTGGCGCTCATTCTGTCCATTTTATACGGAGTGATCCGAACTGGAAAATTAGAAACAATGTTGAATATATGGGCATTATTGGGGATTTTTCTGTTAGTGGTAATCATTCATGAGTTAGGACATGTCATATTCGGCATAATAGGTGGTTTGACATTTAAATTTATGACAGTAGGGCCTATTACTGTTCAAAAAGAGAAGGGGAAAGTACGTATTCGAGAAAATAAATTATGGGCGTACTTCGGAGGCGTGGCAATGTTAATACCGCCTTCTATAGTAACACCGAACCTTTCGAAAAAATGGGCATGGATGACTTTAGGTGGACCAATAACAAGTTTACTATTTGGTATTACTTTTGGTTACATATACATGGTGAGTTATTATCAATATCTGTTATATTTTTCTGTTTTCCATTTTGTAATTTTTGCGGTTACAATCGTACCGATAAAAGGAACGCTTATGAGCGATGGTATGCAATTTCTTATTTTAATTAAAGATGATGAAAAGGCGAAGCAGCATGTATATAACATTCAAGTATCGAGTGAGTTATTTAGTTATAAGAGGCCGAAAGATTGGGATAAGAGATTAGTAGAACTTACCGAAGATAAAATAAAAGAACATAAAAGTATAAGAGAGATCATGAGCGGACTTATGCTTGTCTTCCTTGCCCGGTCGGATCAAAAGGGAATGGAAAGAGCGATACCATATATAGAACAAGTTGCCCAGCTCCCTATAACGAAAGAAAATAAATATTTCGTCAGCAGTTTTCACAGTTGGTATCTTTTATATAAAGCTCTTTATCAGATGGATAGCCTTTCCCTGCATGAAGCGAAGGAACATGGGAAGGCCATTACAAAAGTGGACTTACATGGGTATTATCGCACACAAGGAATTGTTAAATATTTAGAGGGCGATATGGAAGCGTCCCACACTTATATGAGGAAAGCAGACAAAGAATTAAAGAGTGCCGAGAAGAGTGAAATAGGATATTTACAATTAGAGAGAGAATGGTTTGAGCAGTTGAAAGAGAGGGTATCTTACGATGGGTAAGGTATCCTCTTTTTTCTATGTCGTTTTATGCCGTTCCATAAAAAGTCTAGGGCGAGTAAAATAAGATAAGAAGGGCAAAGCTTGGAGGAATTCTAGATGGAAATTTTAACGATTATTTTAATAGTCTTGCTCATTTATGCTGTTTTTAAAGTAGCATATGTAGCATTAAAGATACTCGCGATCCTATTAGTTATCTTTTTAATCGTAGAGTTCGGCAGTAAATTGCTTGGGGGATAGGGTATGTTGTACGCTTTGAGTGTCGAATGATATCGGTAAATCGATATGTTGTGTCGAATCGTCGATATAATGAAAAAATCGTTGATATAAGTGGAGAAACGATCGATATATTTGAAAAATCGTTGATATATTCTGGTAAGTACCGGTTGGGGTATGTAGAAAAGAAGTTGCCGTGAAGGTAACTTCTTTTTATTGTGGTGATGGGATCTGCAAAACAACATAAAAAAACTGGAAGAAACCTTCCAGCTTACGAGTTACTTTCAATTTGGCGACCGTTTTCTTCTTCATTGTCTTGTAAAAGGTTGAATACGTCTGCTAGGCAGAATGCAATGAACCAAGTCCATAGACCGTGGAAGAAAGCTGAGCTTAATTGAAGTGGTAATGTATAGTTAGTCATTGAGTAGGAAATACATCCGCCAACGATTCCGATCATTGTTAATAACATTGTTTTTTGTGCATTTTCTTCTGGATTGAAGAGGAAGTAAATGTATCCACCTAAAATTGAAGCGCTTACAAGCGTTTCGATTCCATTAAAAATGATATTCTCTCCAAGCTGAGTGTTTGTCCAGAAGCAGATCGTTCCGCCGATAATAGCAAACAGGACAGCTATTGTATATCTTATATATTGATTCATATGTTCATCTCCTTATGTAATAAGATGATTTGGAAGTCAAAAAGGTAGGTATAGTATATTGAAGTGAATTTTAGTTGTACGTATCTTTTTATAAAAAGATCATGGAAGAGTGATCGGTTGTTTAAACCGTTACGTGTATGGTGTCTGAAATATACCTGACTGCTCGTTTCTTTTTGCTTGTAAAAATAAGAGAAACTTCCAAGTCTATATACTCTTTTTTTGTGAGTCTGCTTTCATTATAACACATTTAGGGTCACAATAATAGAATTATCTGATTTTGTAATAAGTGTAAAAAATAAAAAGCGCAAGGAAATACCACTAACAATGCAGTTTAGTGGAAGAAGGATTTTAATTTATTATGATGAAATATGTAATCAAGGTGAGATCTAAGAAGGAGGCTTAAATACTATAAAAAATGTTTTGTAGCATGAATGTAAGGGAGGAGAGCTAACTTGGAGATCACAACAGAAAGATTAATAATTAGACCTTTTAAGAGTACGGATTTACAGGATGTATTTGCTATTTATAATAATGATGATACATGTAAGTTCCTATTACATAATAAGTGGACTCATGAAGATATGCAGAAAAAGTTTAATAAGAAGCTAGCAAATAATGTACTTACTAAAGAGTCAATATTAAGTTTGGCAGTTATATACAAGACTAAAGTAATTGGTGATTTATCCGTATGGTACACAAATATGAAAGACACTGTTGAGATTGGTTATAGTTTTTCAAATGAAGTAGCTGGGATAGGCTTGGCAACAGAAGCAGTAAGTAGTTTGGTATTTAAATTATTTAATGAATTTCATGTACATCGTATACAAGCTAATCTTGATGCACGTAATACAGCTTCACAAAAATTGTGTGAACGAATAGGCATGAGAAAGGAAGCCCATTTCATACAAGATTTTTGGAATAAAAATGAATGGACAGATAGTATTGTATACGGAATGCTATCCACCGATTTGTAGTAATAAACTTCGTGATTTTATTATGCTAAAGGGTGCGTTAGTTGAATAACAAAGGGCATACCATATTATATATGACTAATATGGTATGCCCTTTCATGTATTAACCTTTTTTATATGCGTTTGAAACGGCCGACAATCTCAACTGTTTCAGTAATGTTCATGAATGCTTTGTTATCCACTTGACGGATAATACGTTTCATTTCGCCTAACTCATAGCGAGTCACGACAGTGTAAATCATTTTTTTCTTATGGTTTGTATAGCCGCCGACAGCATCTACCATTGTCACCCCGCGTATGCCGTGATGCAATAGTGCGCTTTTTATTTCCTCGCCTTTTTCTGTAACTGTCATTATCGTTAATTTAATATGTTTCGTATGCACAGCATCGATAACTTTGCTGACTACAAACCGGCTAATTAACGTATAAAGCGTAATATCCCATCCGAAAATAAATCCTGCTGCAACAAGTAAGATTAAGTTGAATCCAAAGATGATTGCTCCAATTGAAATATCTCGATGTTTTGCTACAATCAATCCAACAACATCAAAGCCACCTGTTGAAGAAGCAAATCGGAATATGATTCCGGAAGCTGCTCCGCAGATTACACCACCGAATACAGAAGACAGTAAAATATCGTCTGAAACTTGGTGTACAGGGATAATGTTCATCGCTAACGATGATACAGCTACAAAGTACGCTGTTAAAAAGGTTGTCTTCTTGCCTAAGTAAAAGTGACTTAAAATAAGAAGAGGAATGTTTAGTAAAAAGATAAGTGCACCGATATTGTAGTGCATTAAATAACCGATAATCATCCCTACACCAGCGAATCCACCGCTAATCATGTTATGCGGGATAAAGAACATATTCATAGAAATTGCATACAAAATAGAGGCTACGAAAATAACAACCAACTGTATGATAAATTCTAAGTGGAATGTTTTAGCTGCTGGGAAGGATAAAAAGGCGGTGTCGGGAACGTAATCGGCGTCTCCTAGTTGACCCATAGTATGTTTCATCTCCATATTCATTTTTGATTACAAGAAGAGAATAAAGGTTTTTTCAAAAACTGGCAATAGTTTTATTATAATGCGAAAATTTTATAAATTTCTAACAAATTAAACCTATACAAGGATACGTGTGAATATACTAAAGAAAGCGAATACATTGGTTTTCTAACATAGTTTTCTTGAGAAAATATGCAAAATACTTTTTTGACGATAAAAGGAAATAGAGAATGTTTGCCTAATGTGCTAAAATGACCTTATTAAGGATGTGAAGCGATGGAATTTTTATTGCAGGATGCAATTCTATATATATCGTTTGTAACGACAGCGCTTTGTTTATTAGAAGTTTTCTTCCTTGCTAACGTTTCTCGCTTTGTGCGTCAGCAAGCATCAAGTGGTAGACAAAGAGCCTTTAAACTAGTTAATACGTGTGAAGAGGGTACTGGTAATGTAACGCTTTTCTCTATTTTTTATAAATATGGAATGATTCGTTCTGTGCGCAGACAAGAATCCAGTGAAGAGAATGACGAGGTCGGTCCGTATACACCAATGTTTCGCTAAATAATTACGAAACATTGGAGGAATGAACATGTTAAAATCATACCGAGCTGTGCTCGTTAGTTTATCATTATTACTTGTTTTTGTTTTATCTGGTTGCAGTAATGCAGCCCCAATTGATGCACATAGTACGGGGATTTGGGATCATTATTTCGTATATCCAATCTCGTTTATGATTCAATTTGTTGCTCATCACATACCAGGAGCTAGCTTCGGGATTTCTATCATTATTATGACGCTCGTTATTCGTTCAGCAATGATCCCATTAGCTGTTTCGCAATATCGTAGTCAAGCGAAAATGAAGAAAATGCAACCTGAACTGCAGAAGCTGAAACAAAAATACGGTGATGTGGGTAAAGATCTTGAAAAACAAAAGCAGTATCAAAAGGAAATGTCGGAACTAATGAAATCAGGCGGTTGGAATCCACTAGCTGGTTGCTGGCCACTATTAATACAAATGCCGATTTTCTCTGCTTTGTATTATGCGATTAGCCGAACAGAAGAGATTCGCACATCGTCATTTTTATGGGTGAACTTAGGACATGCAGATCCTTATCATATATTACCGATTATCGCAGCGTTAACGACGTTTATTCAGATGAAAGTTTTCCAATCTAATATTACACCTGGAGAACAAGTACAGATGCTGAAAGTGCAGCAAATTATGATGCCAGCAATGATTCTATTTATGGGATTTGCGGCGCCATCAGGACTTGTGTTGTACTGGATAACGGGTAATTTATTTACAATGACACAAACAATTGTATTAAGAAGAATAATGGAACGTGAAGAATTACAATTACAAAAAGCTTAGAACAACGCCGCTCGGGATGAGCGGCGTTTTTTTGTTAAGTCGTTAAGGAAATGTTAAGAAACCAATATTACTATAGGAATTGTATACGAAAGTGTACATGCTTTAGAAATATGAAGGAGGAAATTTCCTATGAAGAAGAAAACAGTTGGGTATTTAGCGATTGCAGGTGCTTTATCATTCGGAATCATTGGAGGAGTCGGTATTCCGGCATTCGCGGCAACGAATACTCAAGCAGCTGAGCAGTCTACAAAAACGGCGAAGAAAGATTTAGATGACGCTACAAAACAAAAAGTAAAAACGATTATGGACGATACAAAGAAACAGTTGGGGGAGCTAGGTGTAAAGCTTCCAGAGAAAGAAAAACGTAAAGATATGTTTGCAGGGCTAGATGATCAGGCGAAAGAAAAAGTGAAATCGATTTTAGAGCAAGAGAAATCTGGGGAATTAACACGTGAACAAGCGCAAGAAAAATTAACGAAGTTAGGTGTGAAGTTCCCGGAAAAGGATAAGCATGGAGATATGTTCGCTAACTTAGACGAAGCAACAAAAGAAAAAGCGAAATCAATCTTAGAACAAGAAAAATCCGGCAAACTAACACGTGAACAAGCGCAAGAAGAATTAACAAAACTAGGCGTGAAGTTCCCGGAAAAGGGTAAACATGGAGATATGTTTGCTAACTTAGACGAAGCAACAAAAGAAAAAGCGAAATCAATCTTAGAACAAGAGAAATCCGGCAAACTAACACGTGAACAAGCAAAAGAAGAATTAACAAAGCTAGGTGTGAAATTCCCTGAGAAAGGTAAGCGTAAAGACATGCTTGCTGACTTAGATGAAGCAACAAAAGAAAAAGCAAAGTCTATTTTTGAACAAGAAAAATCCGGTAAATTAACTCATGAGCAAGCAAAAGAAGAACTAACAAAGCTAGGCGTGAAACTTCCAGAGAAAGAGAAGCATGAAGACATCTTTGCGGGATTAGATGAGGTAACGAAAGAAAAAGCGAAATCGATTTTAGAAAATGAGAAGAAACAATTAGAGGCGTTGAATGTGGATCTTCCACATCACAAACTTTTTATGAAAAAAGATGAGAAATAATTGAGTGAAGTCGTATCTTCCGTGTGGGCAACCGGAAGGTATGTATGTGAGGAGACTTCCTTTTAGAAAGTCTCCTCTTACTTATTGTCGTTTTTTGTTGGTAAATCGATATATTTTGAAAATCACTGATGTAATTTGAGTTACGGTCGATATATTTGAATAATCTCTGATATAATTTTTACCGCTACGCTGTTCCAAAGATACTGGGGAATTAGAGAAATATTATAGCTTCTGTTATAATATAAGAAGAGAAACATTTCTTATGTTATATAAAAAAATATATTGATTTTTTCTAACAATTCAATATAATGAACAATAACTACAAAATTCGACATCAAGAAGTGATGATGAGGACATGATCAATTTTTTACGATTTTCAGAGAGGGAAGCCTTTGGCTGTGAGCTTCCTAATACGGAAAAATGGATTACCACCTCTGAACTGCAGCAGTGAACGGATACCTAGTAATTGCTTGCCGGCAAAAACCGTTATTTAGACTTGAGAAATTGGTGAAGTGTGTTACTTTACGAATTGAAACAAGGGTGGAACCACGAATACAACACTCGTCCCTTTTTTAGGGAGGAGTGTTTTTTTATTTCATTTTTGCATCACACTAGAATTGGAAGGAGGATACGCAGCATGCATCATGATGAGAAGAACAAAATTGGTTTAACAGTAGCACTTTCTATCGTAGTAGGAACGATTATTGGATCTGGTGTGTTTATGAAGCCAGGGAGCGTATTAGATTACTCGGGGAGTTCTAATATGGCTATTCTTGCTTGGGTAATTGGTGGTCTGTTGACGTTAGCAAGTGGTTTAACAGTAGCTGAAATTGGAGCGCAAATCCCGAAAAATGGTGGGTTGTATACGTATTTAGAGGAGATTTACGGAAGTTTTTGGGGATATTTATCAGGCTGGATGCAAACAATTGTTTATGGACCAGCTATTATTGGAACATTAGGCTTGTACTTTAGTTCTTTAATGATTAATTTTTTCTATTTAGATAAAGTATGGAATTTACCAATTGCTATTGGAACAGTTGTGTTCCTTGGCGTTGTAAATAGTATGGGAACAAAATATGGAGGTATCGTCCAAACGGTTACGACAATTGGGAAGATGATTCCGATCGTATTAATTGTTGTGTTAGGTTTTTGGAAAGGAAATAGCGATATCTTTAATGTAGTAGTGCCGATATCAGAAAATCAAAGTATCGGTATGGCAATTTTAGCAACGTTATTTGCTTATGACGGCTGGATTCTACTCGCTTCAATTGGCGGAGAAATGAAGAATCCAACAAAGTTATTACCGAAAGCGATGACAGTTGGGATTTTAATTGTAACGGCTGCTTACGTACTAATTAACTTGGCATTATTAAATGTGTTACCAGCAGCGAAAATTGTAGACCTTGGAGAGAATGCAACAGCGACAGCTGCGGGCATGCTACTTGGAGAATATGGCGGGAAAATCATTAGTATCGGTATTATCGTTTCTATTTTCGGTTGTTTAAATGGAAAGATTTTAACGTTCCCACGTATTCCGATGTCGATGGCAGAGCGTGGACATCTTCCGTTTTCTAAGTTTATCGCAAAGGAAAGTCCAAGATTTAAAACACCAGCAAATGCGATTACTGTTGAAATCATTTTAGGAATTATTTTAATGATTATTAGTGATCCGAATAAGCTATCTGAGATTTCCGTATTCATTATTTATATTTTCTATGTAATGACGTTTATTGGTGTCTTCATTTTAAGAAAACGTAACAAGAATAAAGAGCGTGCATACAGTGTACCGTTATTCCCAATCGTACCAATCATCGCGATTTTAGGATCATTGTTTGTACTTGGAAGTGCGATTATTAATGATCCGGTAAGTTGTTTCTTATCAATTGGAATTGTATTTACTGGACTGCCGGTGTATTGGTATTTAAATAAAAAGAACAAAACTAGTGTTTAATAATTAGAAGGCAGGCGTATGATACGCCTGTTTTTTTATTGTAAAAAAATTGTACTTGTGTTCAATTTCTATTTTGGTTACTATAGTCGTAGTAACCAAAATAGAAAGCGTGGGGAAAGACTTGAATTTTCGTGTGTATATTTTAGCTATCGCGGCTTTCGTAGTCGGAACGGTTGAGCTAATTATAGGAGGAACGCTCGATCTAGTTGCCAATGATTTAGGAGTATCTATTAGTGCAGCTGGTCAGCTTATCACAATATTTTCAGTAGTATTTGCTTTATCAGGTCCGGTTTTATTAGCGGTAACTGGAAAATTTGAAAGAAAAAGATTATACATTGGGGCATTATCAATTTTCTTAATCGGAAATATTATTTCAGCATTTAGTGTGAATTACGGGATGTTAATGTTTTCAAGGGTTGTTTGTGCAGCGAGTGGTTCGCTTATTATTGCACTATCAGTAACACTTGCTTCTAGCGTTGTAGAACCGCATTTTCGTGCGCGTGCAATTGGAATCATTTTCATGGGGATTAGTGGGTCGCTCGTACTTGGAGTACCACTTGGACTTGTACTCGGAAATGCATATGGATGGCGTGCACCATTTGTATTAATTTCGGTATTAACAGTTATAGCAATCGCTTGTATTTCATTATTCTTAACGAAAGTACCACCGACATCAGTACTATCGATAAGAGAACAAATTGCTACGTTAAAAGATAAGAAAATCGTAAGTGCACAGTTAACATCATTTTTATTTTTAACGGGTCATTTAACATTATATGCATATTTAACACCTTTCTTAAAAGATGTGATGCATGTTGAAGCGGATTGGATTAGTGTATTTTACTTTATTTTCGGAATTGCAGCGGTACTTGGAGGCGGCCTTGGGGGCTTGCTTGCTGATAAATGGGGATCGAAGAAAAGTATTATCTCAATTATTATCGTATTTGCATGTGCAATCTTCATATTACCAATGATGACCTTCTCATTCCCACTGTTCATTATTATGATGGGACTTTGGAGTATGCTGAGCTGGGCTATTTCGCCAGCGCAACAAAATTACTTAATTGAAATTGCACCAGAATCGGCTGGTATTCAGCAAAGTTTAAATAACTCTGCGCTTCACTTAGGAATTGCGCTCGGTTCAACAGTAGGCGGAGTTGTTATTGAGAAATCATCTGTTATATATAACGCTTGGGTAGGCGGTGTTTTCATTATATTGGCACTGCTTTGTGCGATTTTCTCTATTACGAGAGGACGTTCGAATCAGCTTACGAAAGAAGAATCTATCATTTGATAGGTTCTTTTTTATTTGTAAAATTTTGCAGGTTTTAGTAGATGTATGGAGAAAGTTATATGTAGCGAGGTGATGGGAAAATGATGTTCAATTTCTCTATATTCGGTATGATACTTGCACTATTACCGATAGTTGTAGTTGTTTTTGTATTAAGATGGATTCGTTTCATCTATCAAAATTCAGAGAAACAAGTGGAGCAAAATGAGAAAATAATTAATTTGTTAATGGAGATAAAAGAAAAAGATAAGTAATATATATTCGTTTAAAATTTGTTTCTCGTAAGTTATGAAGGCACTTATAAAGTGCTTTTTTATTTTTTTGAAATTTAAAATATGTAATATTCATTTGTCAATAGCAGCATGAGAGCAAATAATTTTAAAGTTGCTTATTACTTTGGAACTTTCTCAACAATTCGACAAGATACTACAAAAAAACCACCTATTCTCTTTTTTTTACTATAAGTACAATGAAACAGTAAGATTGCTTCATACAGAAATTTACATATGGTGGTGGAGAGAATGAAACGAAAGATGGTAGGAAAATGGTTTAGTTTTTTAAGCGCTCTTATTATTTTATTAGGAATTGCAATGCCACAAGTAAAGGCAGAAGTAATGAACAGAGAAACATATAAAATGGATTGGAGCTATAGTAATTCGAAACATCGTGAAATAAAGACCGAAATAATTAAAACGGCTTCGGGTAGTATTGCGTATTGTTTAACGCCTGATTTACGTTCACCCAATGGGGATGATTTGCCTGAAATGGGGAAAACATCTGATTCTGTATACCGTGTTTTATTGAACGGATATCCTCAAAAAAGCCCATCTGAATTAGGGATAGCGACAGTAGAAGAAGCGCATTATGCTACACAATTAGCGGTATGGATTGCAGCAAATGAATTAACGGTAGAAGATTTAGTTGCAAAAAATGAACGAGTACATAATCTTATGAAGCGTTTAGTAGAGGTTTCAAAAAAAGAAACAGGATCACAAGATGTATTTTTTAAAGTTAATCCTGTAGATCCACAAACTGCTACACAAAAAGGTGATTATTTAGAAACAGGATTTTATGCAGTGCAAACAAATGCGGTTTCGGGCTCTTATACAATTCTTCCTGAAAACGCTCCTAAAGGGCTTCGAATTGTAAATGAAAATGGGGAAGAGAAAAGTACATTATTAATTAATGAAAAATTCAAAATTTTAATCCCGAAAGATACGAGTAGTGGTAATTTTAAAATGAAAGTGAAGTCTACTTTAACAAATTTACAAGCGATAGCTTTTAAAGGCTCGGAAAAAGTTCAAAATACAACAGTATTGTTACAAAGAAATAGTGAGAAAATCAGTACAGATTTAGTTGTAAATTGGGAATCAGTAGGCTCTTTAAAGATTATAAAATTAGGAGAAAAAAAGGAATTATTAAAAGGGGCTGTGTTTGAAGTTTCTAATGAAAACTTTAAACAAAATGTTACGACTAATGATAAGGGGATTGCGGAGTTAGGTAATCTTCCAATCGGTATATATAGCGTTAAAGAAATTCAAGCGCCAGCTGGATATGTGTTAGACGGAAGTGTTAAAAAAATTGAAGTGAAAACTGGTGAAACTGCTGTATTAGAGTTGAAAAATGAAAATGTAAAAGGTGAATTAGAAATAACGAAAGTAGATATAGCGGATGGGAATACAAAATTACCGAATGCAGAATTTACAATCTACAACGAACAAGGGAAAGAGGTAGTAAAAGGGAAAACGGATGAAAAAGGTATAGCGAAATTCAAATTACCATACGGAAAGTACAAGTATAAAGAAACGATAGCGCCGAATGGATATGTAATAAATGAAGAGACGTTCGCATTTGAAATAAAAGAGAATGGAGAAATTATTAAACATATCGTTCAAGATAAGAAGGTAGAAGGTGAGTTAGAAATAACGAAAGTAGATGTAGCAGATGGGAATACGAAACTGCCAAATGCAGAATTTACAATCTACAACGAACAAGGAAAAGAAGTAGTAAAAGGAAAAACAAATGAGCAAGGTATAGCGAAATTCAAATTACCATACGGAAAGTACAAGTATAAAGAAACAATAGCACCGAATGGATATGTAATAAATGAAGAGACATTTGCATTTGAAATAAAAGAGAATGGAGAAATTATTAAACATATTGTGAAAAATAAGAAAGAAGAAAAGGCATCGCTTCCTTCTAAGTCAAATAAGCCAACACCGAATGAAGAAGTGAAACCTTCGGCTGATGTGAAGCCAATGCAACAACCTAATACTCATAATGAAGTGCGTTTACCAGCTACTGGCGGCGTCGGCAATGAATTTACCGCTTTATTCGTTTTAGGAATTGGTTTTATTATTGCGGGTGCTTATGTGTTAAGGATGAAAAATAGAAAAGAAATGTAGAAAAAAACGCCTTGTAATAGAGGCGTTTTTTTAGTATCTCAACTTCATCAACAAACTCTTAATTTCCTCATCTTCCATAAAGAGATCATGGTGTTTCTGGGTAATCTTCGCAAGTGCAACGTCATGATAGAAAAATTCTGTAAAGAACTTCACGAAAGGTTGTGACATTGTTTTCATTGCTTGCCATGATTCTTGCTCTACACCAGCAAATAAAATTTCACGGTCGTCAACGATGAGTAGTAAGTAGCGCTCTAGCGCGTTAGGCTCTTCAGCTGGGATTAGAAAATGCATGTTTTCTAAGTTTGTTTCTACGTTTCCAACGATAAGGGACTCGGTTTTGACCCCTTGTTTTGCCTTTTCTTCTAATAACGGAAGATATTCTAAAAGAGTATCATTCCAAGCTGAAATGCGAATTGATTCTTTTGCACTTTCGATGAGTTCTTTACTTTGAACTCGAATAGAAGATTGCATTTTTAAGCTCCACACACGGTCATCTGTAAATGATTTTTTTGATATATTTGTTTCCAGTTCTTGAATATTTGATTGGAATTCTGTCGTTAACTTTTCAATTGCTAGCTTGAGTGGTAATGCTGTATACATCTTTTTCTTCTCTGAAACGGAATCCATTACCATTCCTTTATCGATTAGGCGTGCAAGCACTTCATATATTTTTGCTTTTGGGACACCAGAATGCTTCACGATCGTTGTAGCATCTAATGGTTCGTTGCTTGATACGACAACTTCGTAAGCTTGGCTTTCATATTGTGAGAAACCGAATTTTTGTAACATAGTTCCCTCCGAACGAATGAGATTATATAGCTTAAGGATAATGAACTATTTGTTTTTACACAAGTGGTAGTAGGTTTTCTAATCAGATTGAAATGAGAATTAGTTTCAATTTTTTAATTTTATCCATTATACTTAATATAGTGATTAATATGATTACAATACAACATGAAGGGGATGCTGGGGGGAAGATGTTAAGAAGTTTACGTTTAAAAATTGCGGTAGTATTTTCGGTACTTATTTCTATGATGTTCGTAATATTAGGTACAGCTATGTATCAATTACAGAAAGAGAAGGAAGTGCGCTCCTTAGACCAGTATTCTCAAAATACGATGGATCTTGTGACAGAGCAACTTACGACATTTGTTCAAAGAACGGATGAAGATATGGGGTATTATGGGAACAGTGAGATGATTCGTAATATACTTCAAGAAGGAGTTACTCCAGAAGAAGAAGCATTTTTGACGAAAGAGTTTTCAGAGTACAAAAAGAATCATCCTGGCATTTTAGATTTATATATTGGTACGAAAGATAAAAAAACATTAAGTGCCAATCTTGCTGAAGGTGGACAAGTGCCAGAAGGTTATGATCCAACGACAAGACCATGGTATAAAGATTCAGAAGCTGATGTGAAAAAGGTTCACTGGGGACAACCTATGTATGAAATTGCAACAGGTAAGTTAAGCGTGGGAGTTTCTAAAGCAATTACAGCTCAAGATGGATCTGTATTAGGTGTTGTTGCGATGGATGTATCACTTGGAACAATTCAGAAGTTACTTCATAATATTCAATACAATAATGGCGGAGAAATGTTTATTATAAATGATAAAAATATGGCTCTTGTTTACCCAGAGAAAATCGGGAAAGATGTCTCGAAAGAGCCACTTGTGAAGAGTTTAAATAAAGATGTAACAAAATATGCTGTCACTACATTAAAAGGTGAAGATGTAGTTGCATATAGTCAGTCATTTGATTTGATGAAATGGAAGATAGGAATTTTTTATCCGAAAGAAACAATTGATGGGCTATTAAATAGTACAAGAAATACAGTCATTATAATGGCATGTATTAGCCTATTCGTTGGAATCGTAGCTTCATACTTGTTCTCAAGAAGATTAGCAAGACCACTGCAACTATTAACGAATCACGTTCAAAAAGTAGCAGAAGGTGATTTAACGTTGCAAATGAAAGTGACAAGTAAGGATGAAGTTGGAGAATTGACGAACCATTTTAATCATATGGTTGAGCAAATGAATGAAATGGTAAGCAAAATTAAAAACAGTGTATCAACCGTGCAACAATCAACGAATAATCTACATTATTTAACGAATGAAACTGTAGCAGCTAGTAGAGAAGTGTCAGGTGCAATGGATGATGTGAGCGGAGGAGCTTCTACGCTTGCTAATAGTGTAGATGAAGTTTCAGAGCAGCTCGAGAATATGGCGCAGTCAGTGGAACAAATGAATAATTCAGTCGGTGACATAAAAGACGTGGCTGGCAAAGCTGAAGAGGCATCTAAGCAAGGATTACATACGATGCGTAATTTAGTTCGTACAAGGGGCCAATCATCTTCAATTGTTGTTCATACGGAGGAAGCATCCGGAAAGTTAGAGCAAAGAGTTGGATCGATTCAAAATGTTGTAGAGCTTATAAAGGGTATTTCGGATCAAACGAATTTACTTGCTTTAAATGCTTCGATTGAAGCGGCGCGTGCAGGTGAACAAGGTAAAGGGTTTGCTGTTGTTGCTGAAGAAGTTCGAAAGTTAGCGGAACAATCGAAAGAGGCGACAGGAGAAATCGCAACAATGATTGGTGATGTACAAGTAGAGGTAAAACGAGTTGTAGAGGTTGTAAGTAAATTAAAAGATATTGCGGATGTGCAAAATAACGTTACGACAGAGGCAGAGGCGGAATTCCGTACAATTATGTCAGTTGTAAATACGATTAGTACTTCAGTGGAACAAATTGTCGAAGAGGTACATAACATCGGTTACGAGCAAGGAGAAATTACAACGGTAATGCATACAATTGCTAGTACAAGTCAAGAAAGCGCAGCTGTTTCGGAAGAAGTAAATGCTGCAACTGAATCTCAAGTGAGTCATCTAGAAAAGGTAGCTCATACGATGGAAAGTTTGACGGAGCATATGAGAGACTTAGAAAGATTGGTTGAGCAGTTTAAAATAGAGGAATAACAAATTAGTAAAATGATGAGTATTTCGGTAAAATAGACAATGGATATATAAGAAGCAATTATAGGAGGAAGACTACTATGGCAATTGTTGACGTATCGATTATTCCAGTAGGAACTGGCAATCCAAGTGTTAGTGAATATGTAGCAGAAGTACAAAAGGTGCTAGAGAAAAATGCAAATCGCGTGAAGTATCAATTAACACCAATGAATACAGTAATTGAAGGAGATCTTCCTGTCATTCTAGAAGTAATTCAACAAATGCATGAAGTTCCATATACGAAAGGTGCACAGCGCGTTGCAACAACAATTCGTATCGATGATCGTCGTGATAAAGTAAGCACAATGGAGAAAAAATTAAACTCTGTTCGATCAAAATTATAAGGAAAAGCAGCGATCTTCGCTGCTTTTTTCATATAGGAGGTAAATAAGATGAGTGAAAAGTTTAATGAACAATTTGACGGGTTGTTAGAGAAATACACGGAGTTATTACTTGGAGAGAGCAATGAAGAGAGAAAAGAGCAGGTGCAGAAGTGGGCACTGTATTCTTACATAGCAAAGACGATGCCGGCTTTAGTGAAGCACTGGAATGAGACATATCCCGATGCAAAAGAAGAGATGGTACAGTTAATTACAGATATTAAAAGGCTGAATGAAGAGAAGAGAAATGAGCAATAAAAAAACTTGAGGTAAATATAATCTCAAGTTTTCTGTATTAATATCCTTATATAATTTACATGGAATATAAAGGATTTTATAGGCATGTCGAAAATATTCGACATGCCTATTTTGTGCTTAGTAAACTCCATTTTTCTAAATGTCGAAAAATATTTCAGGCATAGTTATAAGCAAGAATATAGGGTTTTAAATATTTTTATAGTATTTTATAAATTATCTAAATAATTATTTGTATCCAATAATTTTAAACAGTGATATAATTTTGAAGAGGGGTAAAAAACAGATAAATCACAGTCATAGGGGTGAATTACATGGAACAATTAATGCGAAATTCGTTTCTTTTCTTGTCAAAAAATAAAGCGCTAACAAAACTGGCTAAAAAGTATGGTTTGCGCTTTGGTGCAGGTCGCTTCGTCGCAGGGGAAACGATTGAATTAGCGACAGCTGCAATTAAAGCATTAAATAAGCAAGGTCTTTGTGTAACGATCGATTATTTAGGTGAATTCGTTGATAACGAAGCGGAAGCAAATGAAATGGCTAGCGAATCGATTGAAGCGATTCGTGCAATTGGAAGAGAAGGTCTTAATTCGCAGCTTTCTTTAAAGATGACTTCTATGGGATTAGATATCTCTGATGAAATCGTAATGAACAACATGCGCCGTATTTTAGAAGCTGGAAAAGAAAATGGTGTGTTTATTACAATTGATATGGAAGACTATACGCGCTGCGGGAAAACAATTGAGATCTTTAAACAATTAAAATCTGAATACGATAATATTGGTACAGTTATTCAAGCTTACTTATATCGTACAGAAAAAGATATGGAAGAATTAAATGCTTATAGTCCGAATTTACGTCTTGTAAAAGGAGCTTATAAAGAACCTGAAGAGGTAGCGTTCCCGGATAAGAAAGATGTAGATGATAACTATAAAAAAATTATAAAAATGCACTTATTAAATGGAAATTATACTGCAATTGCTTCACATGACGAAGCGATTATTGAATATACGAAAAAACTTGCCGAAGAACACAACATTCCAAGAGACCAATTTGAATTCCAGATGTTATATGGTATTCGTAATGAGCGTCAACTTGAGCTAGTAAAAGAAGGTTACAAAATGCGTGTTTATGTGCCTTATGGAAACGACTGGTATGGCTACTTCATGCGTCGTTTAGCAGAGCGTCCAGCAAACGTTGCGTTCGTGTTAAAAGGTATGGTTAAAAAATAACCAAGGAGAAAATACTCCTTGGTTATTTTAATTGCTGAAATGCGTAATGTGCCATTTTCTTCGTATCAGGATATAGCTGCGTGCGAGTAGAAGATAATACAACATTAATGACGCGTTTACCGTCTTTTTCATCCACTGTTACGACCGTATATTTTCCGAGTGCTGATAGACCGCTTTTACTTCCAATTGCATATGGATCGTCATATAGTTCTTCTCGTCCATAGTTTGCGATGTTTGGAGAGCGTTCTGAAGTATGTAGAGTTGTACGTGTTGAATTCATATATTCTAAAACAACTGGGTACTTTAATGCTTCTTTCGTAATCATAGCAATGTCATATGGCGATACTTTATTTCCAAGTGCATCAGCACCACTTGCGTTTTTGAAAGTCGCATGCTTTGTACCAAGTTCCTTCGCTCTTGCATTCATCATTTTTACAAATTCATTTTTTGATCCTGCGATATGTTCTGCGATGGATTCAGCTATTGGGTCTGCACTAATAATAAGCATAAGCTTTAATGCCTCATCACGTTTTAACTTTTCCCCGGCACGAAGTTTAATTTTCTTACTTTGACTTTCTGTTTTAATTGCGTTCTCTGTAACTGTAATTTCTTCATTTTCTTTTACATTCTCTAGTAAGAGTAAGGTAGTCATCATTTTCCCTATACTAGCCGGATAAGAGCGTTCGTCTTCCCGCTTCCCATACAAAATTTCACCTGTGTCTGCATCGATTGTAATGCCATATTGCCCAGTAATGTTAGGTTGATCCGCTCTTACAGCTTGTTGCCTTTGTGCATAAGAGAAGAAAATCATCCCTGTAAATAGTGTAGCAATCATTACAATTATAACTATTGTTCGTTTCATTATAATTCCCTCATTTGTTACAAATAAATTGGGCAGAAAAAGCAGCCATTACCCATTATGCCACGTTTTCTGCCCAAAAATATACCGTTATTTTTCGCCCATATTATGCTTCTTATATTGTTGGTTATTACCTTGACGGCCCTTTTCCACACCGTGATTATGCGGACCTGCATTTCCCGTTACGCTTGCTGCGCTAATTCCAGCCTTTGAAGGGTTCTTCTTAAGTTTTGCCATATATATTCCTCCAGTTTCGTCAGATTATAAAAAGGAAAAGTGTATTTGAGTGAAGAAAATACATATATATAGCATGGGCAAATAAAAGAAAAAAATTTATTTCAGAAAATTTTATCAATAAATATATTGCGAAAATTCAAACTGTATCATATATTTATTAGTAGAGGCTCACTCATTGATTGCGACTTATGTCGAAAAATTGAATGAGCATTCATTCAAGAATAGGGGGAGAAATGGATGTTCCAAATTAAAAAGGCTGCTGTTCTAGGTTCAGGCGTAATGGGTTCAGGGATTGCGGCACACTTAGCTAATATTGGTATTCCGACATTATTGCTTGATATTGTACCACCTGCGCTAACAAAAGAAGAGGAAGCGAAGGGACTTACATTAGAACATAAAAGTGTGAGAAATCGTTTTAGTAATACGGCTGTGCAAAAACTATTAAAGCAAAAACCAGCTCCTCTGACAGTGAAAGGAAATCTAGCACTGATTGAAGCAGGTAACTTAGAAGATGATCTTGAGCGTCTAGCTGATGTAGATTGGATTATTGAAGTAGTAGTTGAAAACTTAGATATTAAAAAGAAACTATTTGAAAAAGTAGATGCTGTTCGTAAAACGGGTTCTATTGTAAGCTCGAATACGTCAGGCATTTCAGTAGAAAAAATGGCAGAAGGTCGTTCAGACGACTTCCAGAAGCACTTCTTAGGCACACACTTTTTTAACCCACCACGATATTTAAAACTTCTAGAGGTAATACCGACGAAAGAAACAGATCCACAAGTATTAAGCTTCATGAAACTATTTGGCGAAGACGTTCTTGGAAAAGGCGTTGTTATCGCAAAAGACACACCAAACTTTATTGGAAACCGCATCGGTACGTACGGTTTATTAGTAACTCTTCAAGAGATGATAAAACGCGGCTATAGCATTGGGGAAGTTGATTCTGTAACAGGCCCACTTATTGGTCGTCCGAAGAGCGCAACGTTCCGTACATTAGATGTTGTTGGTTTAGATACATTTGTACACGTTGCAAATAACGTATATGAAAACGTACAAGAAGAAGAGCGTGATGTATTTAAAGTACCAGCTTTCATGCATGATATGCTTGATAAAAAATGGCTTGGAAGCAAAACAGGTCAAGGCTTCTTCTTAAAACAAGGAAAAGAAATTTTAGAACTAAATCCTGAAACGATGGAATACGAAGCTCGCAAAAAATTAAAAGCTGCATCTATCGAGTTAAGTAAACAAGAAAAAGGTTTATCGAATAAATTGAAAGCGCTTGTATACGCGAAAGACCGCGCAGGAGAGTTGTTATGGAACATCATCACACCAACTCTTTTATACTCTGCAAAACTTCATAAAGAAATTGCTGACGATATCGTTGCAATTGACCAAGCGATGAAGTGGGGCTTCGGCTGGGAGCAAGGACCATTTGAAGTTTGGGATGCAATCGGCGTTGAAAAGTCCGTTCAAAAGATGGAAGAAAACGGCGTAGTTGTTCCGACTTGGGTGAAAGAAATGTTAGAGAAAGGTTTCACTACTTTCTACAAACATGATAACGGAGATAGCTACTATTACGATAATGGCGAATATAAGCTAATCGAACGTAATAAAAAGGCAATTTCTCTTAAACAATTAAAAGCGAAAAATGGCGTATTAAAGAAAAATAGCGGAGCGAGCTTAATCGATTTAGGCGACGGTATCCTTTGCTTAGAATTCCATTCGAAGAGCAATGCAATCGGTAT
The DNA here is from genome assembly GCF_016483555.1 of Bacillus cereus group sp. N14. Lineage (NCBI taxonomy): Bacteria > Bacillati > Bacillota > Bacilli > Caryophanales > Bacillaceae > Bacillus > Bacillus cereus group sp. N14. Next base: position 107,994 of record NZ_JAEHBQ010000009.1, on the reverse strand, counting down.
GGATATTACGCAAATGATTAACTACGCTGTTGATGAAGTAGAAAAGAATTATAAAGGTCTTGTTATCGGTAACCAATCGAAGAACTTCTGCGTTGGTGCGAACCTAGCAATGATCTTAATGGAAGCACAAGATGACAACTACTTTGAAATTGAGTTGGTTGTGAAAAACTTCCAAGATGCAATGACGAAAATTAAATACTCTTCTAAGCCAGTTGTAGCAGCACCATATGGTATGACGCTTGGCGGAGGTACAGAAGTTTGCTTACCAGCAGCTAGCATTCAAGCTTCTAGCGAAACGTATATGGGCTTAGTAGAAGTTGGTGTTGGCTTAATCCCTGGCGGAGGCGGTAATAAAGAGCTATATATTAAACACTTAAATAAAATGCCAAACGGTGTAGAGTTTGATCTGCAAAAAGTTGCGAATAAAGTATTCGAATCTGTAGCGATGGCGAAAGTTTCTACATCAGCACAAGAAGCTGTATCGAACAACTTCTTAGGCGATAAAGACGGTATTAGTGTGAATGGTGATCACTTACTATATGATGCGAAACAAAAAGCACTTGCTTTATATGAAGCTGGCTATAAAGCACCAATCCGTAAAAAGATACCAGTTGTTGGTGAAACAGGATATGCAACTCTTGTACTTGGTGCAGAAGCAATGCATTTATCAGGTTACATTTCTGAACATGATCTTCACATTGCGAAGAAACTTGCATATGTCATTGCGGGCGGAAAAGTACCGTACGGAACAGAGGTTGATGAGCAGTATTTATTAGATGTAGAACGTGAAGCATTTATTAGCTTAGTAAGTGAGATGAAATCACAAGCAAGAATGCAGCACATGCTTGTAAAAGGAAAGCCATTACGTAACTAATAACGAGGGGAGATATCGTTCATGAGAGAAGCTGTCATTGTTGCGGGAGCAAGAACACCAATTGGAAAAGCAAAGAGGGGTTCATTAAAAACAGTTCGTCCTGACGATCTAGGGGCGTTAGTAGTAAAGGAAACGTTAAAGCGTGCGAATTATGAAGGACCAATCGACGATTTAATTTTCGGTTGTGCAATGCCAGAAGCAGAGCAAGGCTTGAACATGGCTCGTAATATCGGCGGACTAGCAGGACTTTCTTACGATGTTCCAGCTATTACAATTAACCGTTACTGTTCTTCAGGTTTACAAAGTATCGCTTACGGAGCGGAGCGCATTATGCTTGGTCACTCGGAAGCTGTATTATCAGGCGGAGCGGAATCAATGAGTTTAGTTCCGATGATGGGACACGTTGTTCGTCCAAATAGTCGCCTTGTTGAAGCAGCTCCAGAATATTATATGGGTATGGGACATACAGCAGAGCAAGTTGCTGTGAAATATGGAATTTCTCGTGAAGAACAAGATGCATTTGCAGTAAGAAGTCATCAACGTGCTGCGAAAGCATTAGCTGCAGGGAACTTTGCTGATGAAACAGTATCTGTAGATGTAACGTTACGTACTGTTGGATCAAACAATAAACTGCAAGAAGAAACAATCATTTTCGCGCAAGACGAAGGTGTAAGAGCGGAAACGTCGCTAGACATTTTAGGTAAATTACGTCCAGCATTTAACGTTCGCGGTTCTGTAACAGCTGGTAACTCTTCACAAATGAGTGACGGTGCAGCATCTGTATTATTAATGGATCGTGAAAAAGCAGTGAGTGATGGCATGAAACCACTTGCGAAATTCCGTTCATTTGCAGTAGCTGGCGTACCACCAGAAGTAATGGGAATCGGCCCAATCGCTGCAATTCCAAAAGCGTTAAAATTAGCTGGTTTAGAGCTATCTGATATCGGCCTATTCGAACTAAATGAAGCATTTGCTTCTCAATCGATCCAAGTTATTCGTGAACTTGGTTTAGATGAAGAAAAAGTAAACGTAAACGGCGGTGCAATCGCACTTGGACATCCACTTGGCTGTACAGGAGCGAAACTAACACTATCTCTTATTCACGAAATGAAACGCCGCAACCAACAATTCGGTATCGTAACAATGTGTATCGGCGGCGGAATGGGAGCAGCGGGAGTGTTTGAATTACTATAAAAAAGTGTAAGCGGCTCGTTCAGAATGAGAGGGGGATGGAGCTTCAGGCGTAGAGGCGCTCTTTGCCTCGCAGGAAGCAGCGAAGCCACCGAACATTCTAGCCGCTGGAACTAGATTATGAAAAAAAGTGTAAGCGGCTTGCTCAGAACGAGACGCCGCCAATACAAAGAATGGAAGCAACAAAGGTTTATAAAAAATAAAATTGAGAGCCAGCTTCTTTCAAAAAGAGAGAAGCGGCTTATGAAAATATAAAGGAGGAAATTTTCATGGAAAAAACAGTAGGAAATGCGGTTAAAGGCGGTAGCTTTTTAGTTGACGAGATTACGATTGATCAAGTGTTTACGCCAGAGGATTTTTCATCTGAGCATAAAATGATTGCAAAAACGACAGAGGACTTTATCGTAAATGAAGTTCTTCCAGAGCTTGAATATTTAGAGCAACACGAGTTTGATCGTTCTGTTCGTCTTTTAAAAGAAGCTGGGGAACTTGGTTTATTAGGCGCTGACGTACCAGAAGAGTATGGCGGAATTGGTCTTGATAAAGTAAGCTCAGCGTTAATCGCAGAGAAATTCTCTCGCGCTGGTGGCTTTGCAATTACTCACGGTGCTCACGTAGGTATCGGGTCATTACCAATCGTATTATTCGGTAACGAAGAGCAAAAGAAAAAGTATTTACCATTACTTGCAACTGGTGAAAAATTAGCGGCATACGCATTAACAGAGCCAGGTTCAGGGTCTGATGCATTAGGTGCGAAAACAACTGCACGTTTAAATGCAGAAGGTACACATTACGTATTAAATGGTGAAAAACAATGGATTACAAACTCTGCATTCGCTGACGTATTTATCGTATACGCAAAAATTGATGGAGAGCACTTCTCAGCATTTATCGTAGAGAAAGAATATGCTGGCGTATCTACAAGCCCAGAAGAAAAGAAAATGGGTATTAAATGTTCTTCAACTCGTACATTAATTTTAGAAGATGCATTAGTACCGAAAGAAAACTTACTTGGTGAAATCGGTAAAGGTCATATTATCGCGTTCAACATTTTAAATATCGGCCGTTATAAATTAGGTGTTGGTACAGTTGGATCTGCGAAACGTGCAGTAGAAATTTCAGCACAATATGCAAACCAACGTCAACAGTTCAAACAACCGATCGCTCGCTTCCCATTAATTCAAGAGAAACTTGCGAATATGGCAGCGAAAACATATGCAGCTGAAAGCTCTGTATACCGTACAGTAGGTTTATTCGAAAGCCGCATGAGCACATTATCTGAAGAGGAAGTAAAGGATGGTAAAGCAGTAGCAGCTTCTATCGCTGAATATGCAATCGAGTGCTCTTTAAATAAAGTATTCGGTTCTGAAGTACTAGATTATACAGTAGATGAAGGTGTTCAAATTCACGGTGGTTACGGATTTATGGCAGAGTACGAGATTGAAAGAATGTACCGCGATTCTCGTATTAACCGTATTTTCGAAGGAACGAACGAAATTAACCGCCTAATCGTACCAGGTACGTTCTTACGTAAAGCGATGAAAGGTGAATTACCACTTCTTCAAAAAGCACAAAAATTACAAGAAGAGTTAATGATGATGATGCCAGAAGAAGTAGGCGATGAGCCATTAGCACTTCAAAAATATTTAGTAACTAACGCGAAGAAAATCGGCTTAATGGTAGCTGGATTAGCTGCTCAAAAATATGGTAAAGCATTAGATAAAGAGCAAGAAATTCTTGTGAATATCGCTGACATCGTAAGCAATCTATACGCAATGGAATCAGCTGTTCTTCGTACAGAAAAAGCAATCAAAACAACTGGCCTTGAAAAGAATAAACAAAAAGTGTTATACACTGAAGTATTCTGCCAAGAAGCATTTAACGAAATCGAAGCAGATGCGAAAGAAACACTTATCGCAGTTGAAAACGGCGACATGCTGCGCATGATGTTATCATCATTACGTAAATTAACTCGCCACACACCACTTAACGTAATTCCGAAGAAACGTGAAATCGCTGCGAAAATTTTAGAAGATGAGCGTTATACAGTTTAATACCTTTAAATAACAGTAGTCGTATAAACGACTACTGTTATTTTTTTGTGAAAAAATGTAATTTTCAGTGACGAAAACTAATACCATTAGTATAATAAAACTAATGGTATTAGTTTTTTGTGAAAAGGGAGCTGGAAATATGAGAGTGATACATGAAAAAACGGTATATCAATTGTCATTTTTGCCAAGAGTGTTTCCTGTGAATTGTTACTTTGTGGAGGAAGAAGATGGTTTAACTTTAATTGATGCGGCTTTGCCATATAGCGCAAAAGGAATTTTACAGGCGGCTGAGAAAATAGGGAAACCAATTACGAATATTGTATTAACACATGCGCATGATGATCACATCGGTGCACTAGACGCATTAAAGGAAGTACTTCCTAATGTTCCAGTCTATATTTCTAAACGGGACGCAAAGCTGTTAGAAGGCGATACGACGTTACAAAAGGATGAACCAAATACGCCAATAAAAGGCGGTGTACCTAAAAAGGTGAAAACGGCACCTGATGTTTTATTAGAAGATGGCGACCGAGTTGGATCGCTTCTTGCGATTATGACACCGGGTCATACGCCAGGATCCATGTCGTTTCTTGATATACGAAATAAAGCTCTTATTGTTGGGGATGCATTTCAAACAAGGGGAGGTATGGCTGTTTCGGGACAAATGAAATTTTGGTTTCCGTTTCCGGCGATGGCAACGTGGAGTAAAGAAGTCGCATTACAAAGTGCAGAGAAGCTAAGAGAATATGAGCCGTCCTTGCTTGCGGCAGGGCATGGGAAAATGATAAATGATCCAGGCGCTATCATAGAGCTTGCCATTAAGGAAGCTAAGCGGAATATAGAAAGTATGAAAGAAGGTTAATTTATGTCACCAAGAATCGGACTTACATTACCGAAAATTGTAGAAACAGCCGCAGAAATTGCAGATGCAAATGGAATACAAGAAGTAACGTTAGCTTCATTAGCGCAAAGGTTAGGGGTACGTTCGCCCTCGCTATATAATCATGTGAAAGGGTTACAAGATGTACGCAAAAATCTTGGTATTTACGGAATACAACAGCTGCATAACAGACTGGAAGAAGCGGCCGGGGGTAAACGTATGGACGAGGCAATTCATGCTTTAGGAGAAGCGTATGTAGCATTCGTACGCAAACATCCTGGATTGTATGAAGCAACCTTTTTACGAGATGAAGAAGTAAGAAAAGCAGGAGACGGAATTGTGAAGCTTTGTCTTCATGTTTTACAACAATACGGCTTAGAAGGAGAGAATGCACTTCATGCGACACGTGGATTCAGAAGTATTTGTCATGGATTTGCGTCGATTGAACAGCAGGGTGGATTTGGTTTGCCGCTAGATTTAGATACAAGTTTACATGTATTATTGGAAACGTTTATTAAAGGACTACATGTAATGAGAGATTGAATAAGAAGCGAGGCAACTAAAAACCTTAGAAGCGAGTCTAAGGTTTTTTTAGTGCATATGATTCCAAAAGAATGGTAGGCTCTTTCTCATTAAATGATATTATTTAGCTGGTTTGAAAAATGTGTATATGGCTAAGGGAAGGCAAACGAAAATAAATGCAATAGGATCTTGATATGGACTAGGCTCAGAGCCCTTCTGGATTTCTGTAAGGAAGTCATGTGTTTTCATGTTCATTGCTCCTTTAACTAATAAGTTTTATATGATGCGAGTGTTATGGTGGATAGAAATTGTTTTTTGAAATTTCATATAATAATCATTGTATAGCAATCTGATTCCTAAAACTATAGAATATAAAGTTTTCATAATATGTAAAATTGCATATTATTCTTTTTGAAAATTTTGTTATATTATCTATATATTTGTATTAAAGGGTTTTTATTAAGGTAATGAAAACAAATGGAGGAATAGTATGAGAAAAACAGTATTAGACGCGTATAATGCAGAAAGAGAAGTAGATAACATAACATATAAAAATCTAGTTGTAACGATTGCAAGCATTCTAGGGTTCTCACTCTTAGGGGGATTATTCCTTGCTTTAGCCCTTGGAATTTTTGGAGAAGAGGTATTACGTGCTCATTTAGAGGGATATTATTTACTTCTATTTGATGCAGCTGTTGTTACTATTGTTTTATTTGCTTATAAACCAGTGCTTCATTTTATTAAGAACATATGGGATGTATCTGTTTTAAAAAATGGGAAAACCTACTTGTATTTATTAATAGGTTTTATCATCATTGAATTAACTCAGTATGTAATGTTAGAGTTGTTTAGCTTTGAAAGTGCAGAGCAGCAACGAGATCAATTAGGGAGCTTAGGACTTCAAAATAGTCTACAAAGTATTATATATGTGTTAAGTGTTGCTATAATTACACCAATTAAAGAAGAAATTTTATATAGAGGTATTTTGTATCGATTTTTTGAAAAGAAATATAGTTTTCTAGTTGGTATCATTATTTCTTCCTTTATCTTTGGGATTCTTCATGGTGGTTTTCCGGTTACGGCAATGATTATGGGGATTGTATTTGCTATGTTATATAAGAAAACACAATCTATTGTACCTAGCATCATTTTACATATTGTATGGAACCTACTTGTGAGTATAAGTATGATTGTTTCTTTATAAAATTGAATGAATATTTAGCATAAAAGATGAATGGCCTAGCTATCCATCTTTTATTTTGTTTATATGTGGGAAAAGTTGATGAATACAATCCAAAAAGAACCAAATACTAATGATGAATGAACAAAGAAAGGCGGGTATGTTATATGCAAAACTTAACAGAGCTTGAAGTAGAAAATTTACGTCATTTGATTGGTGGACACGCAACCATTATTAACAAGTTAGACCAGTATGCACAGGCTTGTACAGATCCACAACTGAAACAAATGTTACAAAAGGATGCGCAAGATGCACGAAATACGAAACAGCAATTAATGACTTTCCTAGGATAGGAGGAAGCGGAAAATGAATGAAAAAGATATGGTAAATGATTATTTAGCAGGGTTAAATGCAAGTTTAACAAGTTATGCAAATTATATTGCTCAGTCTGATAATGAACAGTTACATCAAACGTTAATCCAAATTCGTAATCAAGATGAAATGCGTCAACGTAATATGTATGAATACGCAAAGCAAAAGAGTTATTACAAGCCAGCAGCACCTGCGAATCCAATGATTGTACAGCAATTAAAAGGCCAATTAAGTGCGGAATAATGGGATGAAGAAACGAGCGAATGAAGTCGCTCGTTTTTTTTGTTTTGGGCATGTCAATAAATATATAATAAATATTTTTCCAGTTGTAACAAATATGACGAAAATGGAATATAACAATTCACAAAAAGGACAAAAGTTTGCTCAACATTTCACAAAGTATCCATGGTTTCTATCGTGGGAATCTCTATAATTAGGAGTGTAAAGAACAAAAGAAATAGATTATATGATCAATTAGGAGAGATTGCTATGAAAAGAAATACAAGAAAAATTGCAATTATCGGTACTGGATTAGTTGGATCAAGTTGTGCATATTCCATTGTAAATCAAGGCATTTGCGAAGAACTATTATTAATTGATATAAATCATGAACGTGCAGTTGGGGAAGCAATGGATTTATCACACTGCATTAACTTTACAAATACAAGAACAAAAGTATATGCAGGAAGCTATGAAGACTGCAAAGATATGGACATCGTTATTATTACAGCAGGACCAGCACCAAAACCAGGGCAAAGTCGCTTAGATACTTTAGGAGCGAGTGCGAAGATTATGGAAAGCATTGTTGGCGGCGTAATGGAAAGTGGATTTGATGGTATTTTCTTACTTGCATCGAACCCAGTTGATATTATTACTTATCAGGTGTGGAAATTATCTGGATTACCTAGAAATCGTGTGATCGGTACTGGTACATCACTAGATTCTTCTCGCTTAAGAACAATTTTATCTGAAATGTTACATGTAGATCCTCGTAGTATTCATGGGTATTCTCTAGGAGAACATGGTGATTCTCAAATGGTTGCTTGGTCTCACGTAACTGTTGGTGGAAAGCCAATTCTGCAAATTTTAGAAGAGAAAAAAGACCAATTTGGTGAAATAGACTTAGATGAAATTGTTGAGAAGACTGCAAAAGCAGGATGGGAAATTTATAAACGAAAAGGCACTACTTATTACGGAATCGGAAATTCTCTAGCATATATTGCGAGTTCAATCTTTAACGATGATCACCGTGTAATTGCTGTATCAGCTATTTTAGATGGTGAGTACGGTGAGTATGATATTTGTACAGGAGTGCCAGCTATTATTACTAGAGATGGTATGAAAGAAGTTGTAGAACTAAACTTAACAGAGGATGAAGAATCTCGATTCGCAAAATCAAACGATATTTTACGTGATTATATGAAAACAATTGGTTACTAACTTATAGGAGAAGGTGAAACAAATGAAGGAATATATAATGTCCCGTGTATTTAAAGCATCAGCTGGAATTGCACAAGGTATTTTCGTATCCCTTGGAATTGGTTTACTAATCGAAAATATAGGAAGAATTGTTGATATTCCATTGCTTATTACAATCGGAGTTGTTGCAAAATCACTTATGGCACCAGCCATTGGTGCCGGAATTGCCTTTATGCTCGGTGCAAATGGTCTTGTAATCTTCTCAGCTATGGTAGCTGGAGCGATTGGTGCCGGATCCATTTCAATTACTGAAGCAGGTCTAATTATTAAAACAGGTGAGCCAATCGGTGCATTATTAACAGCGACTTTAGCTGTATATATTGGTAAACGTTTAAGTGGAAAAACTGCGTTAGATATGATGCTCGTTCCATTTGCGGCCATATTAGGTTCTGGTTTAGTTGGTATTTGGTTGTCTCATAATATTACTCCTGTGTTAAATACAGTTGGAGCGTTTATTAAAGATAGCTCAGCTGGTAGCCCGTTTATCGCTTCTATCGTCATTGCAGTCGTTTGGGGACTATTACTTATCTCTCCAGCTTCATCAGCTGCGTTAGCAATCGCACTTAGCTTAGACGGTGTTGCAGGTGGTGCTGCTCTTGCAGGCTGCGTTGCTCAGTTTATCGGATTCTCTGTAATCTCAGCGAAAGAAAATAATTTAGGCGGCATATTAGCTCAAGCGCTTTGTACTCCGAAAGTACAGTTGCCAAATATCACTAAAAATCCAATGATTCTCGTCCCAACTGTCGTCGCCAGTGCTATAGTTGGTCCAGTATCCGCATTAATTTTCCAACTAGAAGCAGGAAAAGAAATTGCAGGTCTTGGATTAAGTTCTCTTATCGCACCAATTAATTTAATTTCTAGCGAAGGATGGGAAGTTGTCCCAGCGATGGTAATCACTTATATCATCATTCCAGTAGCTGTTTCTTATATACTTTACATTGCCCTTAAAAAAGCAGGGCGTATTCACTCTGGTGATATGACTGTACCGCAATCTTAAATTGAAAATCTCCTTTTATATATAGAAAAGCAGACTGGAAGCCACAGTCTGCTTTTTACATTTTGTGATTTTGTTTTACTGGAACACGTACAGTTTCTTTTGCTAATAAAAGCTGAACGCCGAAGTAAAGTATGCTTGCAAGCGTCATTCCAGAAATGGCGTCTACAAATGCGTGTTGCTTCGTAAATAGCGTGGATAAAATAATAAGCGTACCGAAGAAGGTAAGAATGTAATATTCAAAAGCATGTTGTTCTCTACGTTTAAAGGCAGCTAGCATAATCACAAAGGTAGTAAGAACGTGAATGCTAGGGAAACAGTTTACCGGTTGATCGATACTATAAATATAGCGGACTAGTTCGGAAAATACGTCTGATCCAACGACTGTTGGACGTGGTACAGTTGTCTGCCAAAAATAATAAATAGAAAAACAAGCCAGTTTTCCAAGAATAACACTACTTAAAGTGGCATAATATTGCTTTCGATCTGCAAAGCAGTAATAAATAAGTGCGCCGTATAAGTAAGGAAACCAAAGTAAATAAGGAATAATAAATGCTTTCACAAATGGAATCCAATCATCTACTACAGTTGTGACATCTACTGCGTGAACAGCCGATTTATTTAATACATCGTAAAGGGGACTTACGAGTACGAGTAGAAGTATATAACTTAACGGAAGAAAAGATGAAAGTTTAAATTTCTTCATGATAATCTCCTATGTTTAGTAATGTAAGTAAATTCAATTGATTATAATATAGAAACGTCATTTGAGCTATCGATTTTACTTACATTTTCTTGAATTAACCTTACGTTTTCGTCACTTGACTTAAAAGAAGGGGAGGGTGCTAAATGAAGCGTTTATCGTATTTCTTATTTTTTATATTGATATGCCTAGTGAGTGCTGGGTGTGCAAAGGATAAAGAAGGAGAGAAATTAGAATATAACGGAAGAGCACTCGTAATTGGAGTTATTGGAGAAAAGCCGAAAGATACGTTTAGGAATATAAAGTTTGAGGAAATGAAGTTAGAGGAACTGGAAAAGAAATCCAAGGAAGTAGATGGTTTTCTTGTCATGAAAAATCACTTTCAAGAAGCCTCAACAGAGCAGTATAAAGATGTATTTTCATCGCTAAAGAAACCAGTGTTTTTTATCGGTTTGCAAGATAAATCATATTCAACGTTTATTACAAAAGGGATAGAGTATAACAGTGCACGAAAAGATGTAAATGCTATGTATACGCAAGGGTTTGCAAATATCGGAAGTGGTGAAGGACAACAATGGGCAGTTGGTTTATCTAATGGCGGAAATACAGAAGAAAGTATTCATAATATGTATATTGTCGTATTTCAAACCATCGCAGATTATTTGAATAGATGATGAAGGAGCCTGTATAAGAGGCTTCTTATTTTTTATGCAGAAGCACAGATAAAAATATGATTGAGAAGTTCAAGCAAGCTTTACAACGTATGCGAGATGTAATGATACTGATTTATAATTTTATATCAGCTATTGCGGATTTTATTATAAAGTTTTAATGAAGTGCATCCAGTATTAGTTCGTTTTATCAAGGGGTGATAATGTTAGTTCCACATCTCCCTTTGCGATTAGTATTGGTTTGTAGGCAGGTATGCAAGCAGTTTTAGCTTTATTATGGCCAATAATCGTTCCTGTTGAGATTGGACTTGCGGTTATGAGTGGCTACGGTATGGTTAGTGGCGTCTGCTTGAGCAGGAATTGCCGTAGGATATTCATATGCATATAAACATGTTTATTTATATACTCGTTTACTCTTTCTATATCTCACTACATCATAACGACTATGCCATAGTTATATAATGGGTTTCTGTTAAAAATTAGTATTAAATATCTTAATTGAAGTGCACTGCATTTCTACCCATTCATTTGCTATATCTTGCTCGATTCCTTCTACATCAATTAGTATTATACTATCGTAGATATTTAGTGTTGCTAAGCTATCCTCACCGTTATAATCTAGCTTAGCAATTACTTTAAAGCCTTTACTATTCTGAATTATTGCATTTGCATTTTTATCTGAAAAAGTTATATTTGTATTCCATATAAATTCATTATCTATATGTATTTCTACATTATAGTTTTCGTGTTTTTCTGGTTTATCGCCATCCCACTCAGCGATAAATTGATTGCTATCTACTTGAACTAAAACTTTATATCCATCTAATAATTTGTCTGATATATCCACTATTTTAATATTCATTGCTTATTACTCCTTTTTATTTTTTATATGATACTCTAACAAGGGGATTGTCAACATTCATCATGTTATTTACTTGGTCATAGGTCCATTTTTCTTTATGAAAGAAAAAATGTAAATAAGAGGATAAGGGGGAATGATGTTGAAAACTATTAAAAATACATTATTATTTGTTCTATGTTTGGTAGTTCTTAGTGGTTGTTTTACAAGAGAAGGAACGATTGTTGGTGGTAAGGTTCATGGTTCTTCAGATAGCGTATCTGGTAGTATATCTGGGGACTATAGGAAATTTACTGGATATGCAACTCAAGATAGGAAAGTTAAAAAAGGGGAGAATTGGATCTTTTCTTTTACTGATAAAACTAAACAAGGAACCATAAAGGCTTATGTTTTAGATTCAAATGATAATACAATATTGGAAGTTACTAGTGGAAACAATAAAAATAATATTAAAGTGTCTAAAGATGATACATATAAAGTTAAAATTATAACAGAAGAACATGGTGGAGAATTTGAAATATCATGGAAAAAAGAAAAGTAGTTAAGTTAATGAGTATCGGGCTATTATTATGTTCTTAGGATTCGGATATTTTCCAAAGAGATGGGGAAAAAGGAAAGTTTCAGAAAAGTTTCTGCAAGCAAAATTTGCTGATGAAGGAAAAGGGATTTTGATTATTACTTATGCTATAGATTTATATGTAATATCTATTCCTTTAAAAGTAAAGAAATATAATTCACTTTAATTTCTATTGAATATAGAAGTGATTATGCTATGAAAGTCATGTTTATTCATGGCTTTTCTTTGTAGTAATTTCTTAATTATGAGCTCAATAGTATCCATCCGTTGTAGTGTTATGCGGTGGGTTATTCATTAGGGTTAGTAGCCAGGAACAGGGATTTCCCCGTATTTCAAGGGCTGGGATTGACTATACAGTGGTTCAAATAATTTCGTTATTTATGCGATTATTTGTTGGGGTTGCTAAAGCCATTTTGTCCTACAATTGTAGGGCTTTTTTATTAACAGTACTTCCTTAATATTCACGAAATATGCATATTGTATTTATTTGGATATTTTGTATGTTAAAATTAAATATAAGGGTTTTTGTATATAGAGAACTGAAAACAGAAATATCCAATGAATTTTGAGAGGTGTTACATGTTTAAAAACAAGAAATTAATTCGGTTTGGTCTAACATTACTTGTATGTTTATTTGTAATTGATTTTACAATCGGTTATTTTCAAGCATATCTTGAATCAGCAGGTATTAAATGGATAATATCAGAAACTTGGAGAACTATTTTGTTAGATGCTCCTGAAGGTATATTGGTTATTTTAGGCGCGATTGCTTTATATGATTTCACAAAAGAAACATCGCCAAAAGACGCATCAATTTAAATGCGTCTTTTTTATTTCATGCAATTAGCAATTTCGTGGATGGTAGTCTTGCTATCAATAATAGGGCATTATGTCATACAATGAAGATGAAGATAATATTAGAAAATTATGGGGATGATTACGTTGAGGAAATTTTTAATTAGTTATGCTGCAAGTCTGCTTACTTTTATTATCATATGGTTCTTAATACCGTATATTTCTGATCCTAGTTATTCTAACGAGAATGGTTTACCTAACATAGTTGGATTTATTGTAATTCTCATCATATTTGGTAGTGTATTAGATCTTGTAGCTTGCCTAATTGGAGAAGTGTTATACAGGAACATAAAACAATGTAGGAAGTTTCGAGTTGGAATTCCTGTATTTATTGGACTATCTCTTATCTATATATTTATACTCTCTCTTTTTACTATTACTAGTGCATATGCTTCTAGTTTAGTTGCACCTATTATTATGGGTTCCTTAGCTTTTTATGTAGTACGTAGAAAAATATAATTAACCTCAGCTAACGATAATGATGTAAATGAGCTAGTGGCGGTTCCGCAAAGATTTTGAATAAATTACGAAAAAGTAGAGAACTATACATTTTTACTTTAATGAAGGATACGTTTACCTTTAGATTGATGATAAAAAAGAAGTACCCTGTCTCTAAGCAAGGGCACTTCTTTTTATATTTCAGTCAGTAATTTGAATTTCATATTCTCAGGAGCAGTTACTTTTGCTTTATTGATGATAGGCTTAATAACTTTTTTATGGGCTCACTACTACGGTCAAAATCGTTAGTTCCTTTTATCTGTAAGCTTTTGTCATTTAAAGTGTTTCCAGGTTTTGTGACTATAGGCTGAAACGGTTAAATAAACGTTTGTTTAAGATGTATGTTCGGTAGGAAGAAACCGATGTAGCTCAAGGGTGAACAGAGAAAAATAGGGAGTTAATCAAACGTTTGTTTAAGATATATGTTCGGTAGGAAGAAACCGATGTAGCTAAAAGAGTGAACAAAGAAAAATAGGGAGTTAATCAAACGTTTGTTTAACATATATGTTTGATACAGAATGAGAGAAAAATCTAAAAAATTATATATTTATTTTTTTCTTAACAAATGGCGGAAAAATAAGAAAAAATTGCAGGATTATTAAAAATTATCACGAAATAAGTAAAAGTTTAGCGAATAATCGTTTGAAATAATAAAACGTTTTCTATATGATAAAGGTAAAGGTTAGTAAAAAAGTAGGTGAATTTATGACAGTAACATTTTATTCATATCCAAAGTGTGGCACATGTCAAAAAGCAAAGAAATGGTTTGAGGCAAACGATGTAGCATATGAGATGATTCATATTGTTGAAAATCCACCATCAAAAGAAGATTTACGTAATTTACATGAAAAAAGTGAATTACCATTAAAAAAATTCTTTAATACAAGTGGAATGCGTTACCGCGAACTTGGTCTGAAAGATAAGTTAAAGGATGCAAGTGAAGACGAAATGTACGAACTTTTAGCATCTGATGGCATGTTGATTAAACGTCCAATCGTAACAAATGGAACGAATGTAACACTTGGTTTTAACGAAGAGCAGTTTGAAAGTGTGTGGAAAAAGTACCAATAAGGTATTTTTACATAATTAATACATTCACTGGAGGTACAGTCATGAGCATTCCAAATAATTTACGTTACTCTGAAGAACACGAATGGGTAAAAACTGAAGGTAATGAAGTTGTTATCGGTATTACTCACTTTGCACAAGGTGAGCTAGGCGATATCGTATTCGTTGAACTTCCTGAAGTAGGTGCAACAATCGAAGCTGACGAGCCATTCGGAAGCGTAGAATCTGTTAAAACAGTTTCTGAGTTATACGCACCTGTAAGTGGTAAAGTTGTAGCAGTAAACGAAGAATTAAGTGACCAACCAGAACTTGTTAACGAATCTCCATACGAGGGTGCATGGATGGTTAAAGTTGAACTTTCTGATGCAAGCCAAGTTGAGAAGTTATTAACTGCAGAAAAATATGCAGAAATGACAAACCAAGACTAATTATAGTCGACTAAAGGACAGCCTTTGTGCTGTCCTTTTTTATTTTGTGTAAAATAATGAACGTAGAATCATATACTAATTATCGTGTAGGAGAACGTTTTTTGAAAAAACGATTTCGTTTAATTTTTTATTGTCCAGCTCCAGCGGCTAAATTGTTCGGTGGCTTCGATTCTTCCTACAAGGCAAAAAGCGCCTTTACGTCAGAAGCTCCATCCCCCTCACAATCTGAACGAGCCGCTTGCGCTTTTCATTATGATCCAGCTCCAGCGGCTAGAACAGTCGGTCATTTTACTCTTTCACTTGAGGTAAAAAGCGCCTCTAGTTCAGGCGTTCCAATGCCCTCTTGTTCTAAGCAAGCCGCTTGCGCTTTTCTTTTGCAAAAATAAACAGGAAACAACATGAAAATAACGAATATACTATATACTAAGTTAAAGGTTGTATAGTATATGGTGATCGGGTGATGACATATGATTTATGTAGAAAAAGTCATTATTGTAGAAGGTAAATCAGATAGAAGAAAGATTGAATCTATTATTCGTGAACCGGTGGAAATTGTTTGTACAAATGGTACAATTGGTTTATCGAAAATGGATGAGCTCATTGATCAGTTTTTTGATAAGGAAGTGTATGTACTAGTGGATGCTGATGATGCTGGAGAAAAGTTAAGGAAGCAATTTCGAAAAGAATTTCCGCAAGCAGAGCATATTTATATTGATCGCTCGTACCGAGAAGTGGCAACTGCGCCATCTTCACACTTAGCAAATGTATTATGGGGAGCTGACATTGACGTCTATACAGAATATTTACGGTAAGGAATGATAGAAGTGATTGACTGGACAGGAGCCGAAGCAACAGCCCTAATAGAGAATGAAGAAAAAACAGTGTTATATGTATATACTCCAATGTGTGGAACATGCCAATTAGCAAAAAAGATGTTAACAGTCGTTGAGCTGACAATTGAAGACTTGAAAATTGGAATGTTAGATTTAAATTATGCTCCGCATTTAGCGAAAGAGTATGGAATCGAAAGTGTACCGTGTTTACTTGTTTTTGAAAATGGGACACTCATGAAGAAGATATATGCATTTCATTCGGTTGAATATTTATATACGGAATTAAAGTAGGCGGCAAAGTTTTTGCCGCCTCGACATATTTCTCGGGAAATATGTCGAGATGCAGGGTGGTTACAGTATTTGTCGAGCGAAAGTAACAGGATTGTTCTTTAGTGAGAGGGAATGGTATGTGTAATAGAAAGTGATATGAAGGATGTGATTTAGGGTGAAATTATATTCTTTGCTGCAATCATTTGTAAATTACGCTAATGGTCAATATCATTTAGAGCCGCTTTTAAGACAAGGAGAAAAAACTGTTAATTTCCGCTTTGGAGATGAAAGTTGTTCGTTACAAATTTCAAGAGATTATATAGAGCTGCTACATGAGGAAAGAGGAACAGAGCAAATCGTTTGTGTAGATGAGGAAGATGTACAACAATTGGTGAACGGAAATGTACGATTGCAAATGCTAATGAACGATGGACGTGTACAATATTCGGGAACGTATCGAACGATGCTACTAGTTGAATCGATGTTCCATATATGTAAACCGATGTCAGTAGGCGCTTAAAATTCTGAAGTTTCATTTTTTGCGAAAATTTCTGTTGACATGGTGTGTGGATATTGATACAATTCAATTCATAAAATATAGACAATTTCATAAATTACAAATCAGACGAAAATGTAATCTGATTTCTCTTATCAAGAGAGGTGGAGGGACTGTGCCCTGTGAAGCCCGGCAACCGTCAACTTATGTTGAAATGGTGCCAATTCCTGCAAAGCAAATGCTTTGAGAGATGAGAGAGAGGGATAATGTTGTTATATACGCATATAAACCTTTCTGCTTCTCTAAAGCGGAAAGGTTTTTTTATTGTTTGAATGTGGAGGACATTCAAATAATAAAAGTAATGATAACGGTGGACTACACGCATTAAAAATAAAAAATTGCGGAGTCGACCAAAAATCTAGCTTCAGCGGCTAGAACAGTCGGTCGTTTCATCCCTTCCTATGAGGCAAAAAGCGCCTCTACGTCAGGGATTCGGGCGTCCTCTTGTTCTAAACGAGCCGCTTGCGCTTTTTAAACAAAAAAAGGGGTGAACATCATGATCTTGTTAGAAAATGTAAAGAAAATATATAAAGCAAAAAGCGGTGATGTCACTGCTGTAGATAATGCCAATTTAAAAATAGACAAAGGTGAAATATTTGGTGTGATCGGATATAGTGGCGCTGGGAAAAGTTCTTTAATCAGATTATTCAATCAGTTAGAGAAACCAACTTCTGGCCAAATTACAATTGCAAATCGTGTGATTTCAGCAATTACAGGGAGTGAACTTCGTAAGGCAAGGCAAGAAATCGGAATGATTTTTCAGCACTTCAACTTACTTTGGTCACGAACTGTACGCGAAAATATCGAGTTCCCACTTGAAATTGCAGGTGTTGATAAGGCGAAGAGAAGAAAACGAGTGGATGAGTTAATTCATCTTGTTGGATTAGAAGGAAGAGGAGACGCGTATCCATCTCAGCTGAGCGGAGGACAAAAGCAACGCGTTGGTATTGCAAGAGCATTAGCTAACAATCCACAAGTGCTTTTATGTGATGAAGCGACATCAGCTCTTGATCCAGAAACGACAGATCAAATTTTAGATTTATTATTAGATATTAATAAGCGTCTCGGTTTAACAATTGTACTCATTACACACGAGATGCACGTGATTCGAAAGATTTGTAATCGAGTGGCGGTAATGGAGAAAGGGAAAATTGTAGAAACGGGTCCAGTACTTGATGTATTCCGCAATCCGCAGAAAGACATTACAAAGCGATTTGTACAGCAGTTAACGGATTCTGAAGATACAAATGAAACGATTGAAAGTTTAATTGAAAAGTATCCAGATGGTAAAGTAATTCGTTTGCAGTTTATCGGTGAAGCTGTAGAAAGACCAGTACTTCAAAGATTAATGCAACGCAGTGATATAGAAGTTAGCATTTTGCAAGGAAACATCGCACAAACGAATAACGGCTCTTACGGTAGTTTAGTTGTTCATTTAAATGGTGAGGAAACAGCGATTCAGCAAGCAATAGAGGGAATACATCAAGATCAAGTAGAGCTGGAGGTGATTGCACATGGATAAGTTAATCGCAAATGTTGATTGGAATCAAATGTTAGAAGCAACTGGTGAAACGTTATATATGACGGCAATCGCAGCTCTTGCCACATTTGTATTAGGACTAATTTTAGGATTGTTACTCTTTATGACAGCGAAAGATAATTTATGGGAAAACAAAGCGGTTAACACGGGGATTGGAGCGTTCGTAAACATTTTCCGCTCGATACCGTTCATCATTTTAATCATTTTATTAATCCCATTCACAAAGATTCTGCTTGGAACAATTCTTGGAGCGAGTGCAGCACTTCCAGCTTTAATTATTGGAGCGGCACCATTTTACGCGAGAATGGTTGAAATTGCGCTTCGTGAAATTGATAAAGGTGTAATTGAAGCTTCGAAAGCAATGGGAGCAAAAACAAGCACAATTATTTTGAAAGTGTTAATTCCAGAATCGTTACCAGCATTAGTATCTGGTATTACGGTTACGACAATTGCTTTAGTAGGCTATACAGCGATGGCGGGAGTTGTTGGTGCTGGTGGCCTTGGAACACTTGCTTATTTAGAAGGATTCCAGCGAGGAAATAACGATGTAACAATCGTTGCGACAATTTGTGTATTACTAGTTGTATTTTTCATTCAGTGGATTGGTGATAGTGTAACGACTCGAATAGATAAACGATAATAAAAAACGGGAGGATGTTTCAAATGAAAAAATTATTACTTACAGCGCTTATTTCAACTTCAATTTTTGGGTTAGCTGCTTGTGGCGGGAAAGATAAAGATGAAAAAAAACTAGTTGTGGGGGCTTCTAACGTACCGCACGCTGAAATTTTAGAAAAGGCAAAACCGTTACTTGAGAAAAAAGGAATTGAATTAGAAGTGAAAAAGTTCCAAGATTACGTGTTGCCAAATAAATCGTTAGCGGATAAGGATTTAGATGCAAACTACTTCCAGCACATTCCGTATTTAGAAAAAGAAATTAAAGATAAAAAATATGATTTTGAAGTAGCAGGAAAAATTCATTTAGAGCCAATTGGTGTATATTCTCAAAAATATAAGAGCTTAAAAGAGCTTCCAGACGGTGCAACAATTATTATGAGTAATTCTGTTGCTGACCATGGACGTGGTTTAGCAATTTTACAAAAAGAAGGCATTTTAAAAATTAAAGACGGAGTAGATCCAGTTAAAGCAACTCCAAAAGATATTGCAGATAATCCGAAAAACTTAAAGTTTAAAACGGATATCGAGCCTGGTTTATTACCACAAGTGTATAACAATAAAGAAGGCGACGCTGTTTTAATTAACTCGAACTATGCAATTGATGCGAAGTTAAATCCAGAAAAAGATGCAATTGCCATTGAAGGAAATGATTCACCGTATGCAAACATAGTAGCTGTTCGTAAAGGTGATAAAGATAAGAAAGAGATTAAAGCTCTTGTAGAAGTATTACACTCTAAAGAAATTGAAGACTTTATTAATAAAGAATATAAAGGAGCGGTTGTTCCTGTAAAAGAATAATTGCTGAAAAAGGGCTGGTGTATGCCGGCTCTTTTTTCTAACTACATAACTATAGGGGAGAAGGGGACATCATATGAAAAAGGTTCTACTGTCAGTTGTTACAGCGCTGTCTGTATTTACATTAGCTGCTTGCGGGGGGAAAGATGAAAATAAACTTGTCGTTGGAGCTTCTAACGTGCCGCACGCTGTTATTTTAGAAAAGGCACAGCCGATACTAGAGAAAAAGGGCATTAAATTAGAGATTAAAAAATTCCAAGATTATGTGTTGCCGAATAAATCGTTAGCGGATAAGGATTTAGATGCAAACTATTTCCAGCACATTCCGTACTTAGATAAAGAAATTCAAGAAAAAGGATATAAAATTGTAAACGCAGGAAAAATCCATTTAGAGCCAATGGGCATTTATTCTAAGAAATATAAAAGTTTAAAAGAATTGCCAGATGGCGGAACAGTTATTATGAGTAATAACGTAGCGGAGCGTGGCCGTATGCTCGCATTGTTACAAAAAGGCGGCGTTATTAAATTAAAAGACGGTGTAGATGTTGTTAAAGCAACAGTAAAAGATGTTGTAGAAAATCCGAAAAACTTAAAGTTTAAAACAGATGTAGAGCCTGGATTGTCACCAAAGCTGTATGAAAATAATGAAGGCGATGCTTTATTCATTAATTCAAACTATGCAATTGATGCGAAGTTAAATCCAACAAAGGATGCAATTGCGATTGAAGGATCAGACTCTCCGTATGCAAATATTATTGCAGTTCGTAAAGGTGACGAGAAGAAAAAAGAAATTAAAGAATTAGTAGAAGTATTGCATTCAAAAGAAATTCAAGACTTTATTAATAAAGAATATAAAGGTGCTGTACTTCCGGTAAGTGAATAAACACAAGGAAAGGACTGGGAAATTTCCAGTCCTTTTTTCTTTATATAAATAAGAAGAAAGGTGTATCATATAAGGATGCAAGGGAAATACTTATATACATTTGTGAAAAAATTGTTACTTTTTTTCGTCGTTTGCGATATCATTTTATTTGATATAAGATTAGAATGAGAATAAAATGAGAATATGAACGTTTTAGGAATTTTTAAAATGTATATATAGGATTAATGGAGGTATTGAGATGGCTGGTTCTACATTAACGGTTAAAGACTTACACGTATCAATTGATGGCAAAGAAATTTTAAAAGGTGTAAACCTTGAAGTAAAAGGTGGAGAAATCCACGCAATTATGGGACCTAACGGAACAGGTAAATCAACTTTATCTTCTGCGATTATGGGTCACCCAAAGTATGAAGTAACAGAAGGTAGCATCATCATCGACGGTGAAGATGTATTAGAAATGGAAGTAGATGAGCGCGCACAAGCCGGTCTATTCCTAGCAATGCAATATCCAAGTGAAATTAGCGGAGTAACAAACGCTGACTTCTTACGTTCTGCAATTAACGCACGTCGTGAAGAAGGCGATGAAATTTCTCTTATGAAATTTATCCGTACTTTAGATAAAAACATGGAATTCCTAGAAATGGATCCAGAAATGGCACAACGTTACTTAAACGAAGGTTTCTCTGGTGGAGAGAAAAAACGTAACGAAATTCTTCAATTAATGATGATTGAGCCAAAAATCGCAATCTTAGATGAAATCGACTCAGGTCTTGATATCGATGCATTAAAAGTTGTATCTAAAGGTATTAACCAAATGCGCGGCGAAGAGTTCGGTTGCCTAATGATTACGCATTACCAACGTTTATTAAACTACATCACTCCAGACTTCGTTCACGTTATGATGAACGGTCGTATCGTTAAATCTGGTGGCCCTGAGCTTGCACAACGTCTAGAAGCTGAAGGTTACGACTGGATTAAAAAAGAATTAGGTATTGAAGACGAAACAGCAGAGCAAGAAGCGTAAGAGAGGAGCATAAACATGACAATCGGTACATTACCTTTCGATCAAGAAACAATCCGTCAGCGCGCAAGCGAAGTAAACGAAGCTGCTTGGTTGACTGAGTTCCGCTTACAAGCTCTTGCACAAGCAACTGAACTTCCAATGCCAACGCCTGATAAAACGAAAATTGAAAAATGGGACTTTATCGGAAAAGGCGACGCTGCTAAGCAAGAGCCTGTAAGTTCTTTAACAGAGCTTCCAGAAGCAGTGAAAAACTTAATCGATGAAAATAACAGCGTATTAGTACAACGTACTGGTACAACTGCATTCGTTTCTTTAGCAGACGAAGCAAAAGAAAAAGGTGTTATTTTTACAGACATCGTAACAGCTGCAACAGAGCATGCTGAACTATTACAAAAGTATTTAATGAAAGACGGCGTGAAGGTAGACGAGCATCGTTTAACTGCACTTCATGCTGCATTAATCAACGGCGGTGCATTTGTATATGTTCCGAAAAACGTTGTTCTTGAAACTCCACTTCAAGCTGTATTCTTAGTAGACGGCGAAGAAGCTAACGTATATAACCACGTATTATTCGTAGCAGATGCGAACAGTACTGCAACTTATGTAGAAAACTACGTTGCAAATGAAAATGCTAAAGGTATTGCAAATATCGTAGCAGAAGTAATCGTGGAACAAGGCGCACAAGTGAAATTTGGTGCGGTTGATCTATTAGCAAAAGACGTAACAACTTACGTTAACCGCCGCGGTGTTGTTGGACGCGACGGCCGCATTGATTGGGCTCTAGGCCTTATGAATGACGGAAACACAATTTCAGAGAACGTTACGAACTTAATGGGCGACGGATCATATGCTGATACGAAAACAGTAACAATTGGTCGCGGTAACCAAACACAAAACTTTACAACTAAAGTTGTTCACTTCGGTAAACACTCTGAAGGTTGGATTTTAAAACACGGTGTACAAAAAGATAGTGCAACATCTATCTTTAACGGAATTGGTAAGATTGAACACGGTGCATCTAAATCAAATGCACAACAATCTTCTCGCGTTCTTATGTTAGATGAAAAAGCTCGCGGTGATGCAAACCCAATTCTTTTAATCGACGAAGATGATGTAATGGCAGGTCACGCAGCTTCAGTAGGCCGCGTAGATCCGTACCAATTATACTACTTGATGAGCCGTGGTATTCCAAAACGCGAAGCAGAACGTTTAGTCATCCATGGATTCTTAGCACCTGTAGTAAATGAGCTTCCAATTGAAGGAGTAAAAGCACAGCTTGTTGAGGTAATTGAAAGGAAAGTTCGCTAATGAATATTCATGAAATACGCAAACAGTTTCCAATTCTTGATCAAAAAGTGAACGGCAAACAACTTGTATATTTCGATAGTGCAGCAACTTCTCAAAAACCAATTCAAGTCATTGAAACGTTAGAACGTTACTATAAAGAATATAATTCTAACGTGCATCGCGGTGTTCATACGCTCGGTACGAAAGCTACCGACGCGTATGAAGGTGCACGCGAGAAAGTTCGCAAGTTTATTAACGCGAAATCAATGGAAGAGATTATTTTCACGCGCGGAACGACAACTGCATTAAATACAGTAGCGGCTAGCTATGGTCTTGAAAATGTAAAAGAAGGCGATGAAATCGTTATTTCTTACATGGAACATCATAGTAACATCATTCCGTGGCAACAAGTTGCGAAGAAAACTGGTGCAACTTTAAAATACCTTCCGCTTCAACCAGACGGTACAATTTCTTTAGAAGATGTTCGTCAAACAGTTACACCGAATACAAAAATCGTTTCTATTATGCAAGTATCAAACGTACTTGGAACGATTAACCCTGTAAAAGAAATCGGAGCAATCGCACATGAAAACGGTGCAATCATGGTCGTTGATGGAGCACAAAGTGCACCTCATATGAAAGTGGATGTACAAGATTTAAACTGTGATTTCTACGCATTATCTGCTCATAAGATGTGCGGACCTACAGGTATCGGCGTATTATATGGTAAAAAAGAATTGCTGAACAATATGGAGCCAATTGAATTTGGCGGTGAAATGATTGATTTCGTAGATTTACAAGAATCTACTTGGAAAGAGCTTCCGTGGAAGTTTGAAGCAGGTACACCGATTATCGGTAATGCAATCGGACTTGGTGCGGCAATTGATTTCCTAGAAGAAATCGGTCTTCATAATATTGAAAAGCATGAACATGAATTAGCGCAATATGCTTTAGAAAGACTATCAGAAGTAGATGGCGTTACAATTTATGGTCCAAAGCATCGCGCTGGTCTTGTTACATTTAATATTGAAGACGTACATCCTCATGATGTAGCAACTGTATTAGATGTAGAAGGCATTGCGGTTCGCGCAGGACACCACTGTGCACAACCGCTTATGAAGTGGCTGAAAGCTTCTTCTACAGCACGTGCGAGCTTCTATTTATATAATACAAAAGAAGAAATTGATACATTTGTTGAATCACTAATCAAGACAAAGGAGTATTTCACAAATGTCATTTAATAATTTAGATACGTTATACCGTCAAGTTATTATGGATCATTATAAGAATCCTCGTAACAATGGCGTGTTAGAAGATAGTGTTACTGTTAACTTGAACAATCCAACTTGCGGCGATCGTATTCAACTTACGATGAAAGTAGAAGAAGGTATTGTACAAGAAGCGAAGTTTGAAGGAGAAGGGTGTTCTATCTCAATGTCTTCAGCTTCGATGATGACACAAGCAGTAAAAGGTAAGAAAATTGAAGAGGCACTTCAGCTTTCTAAAATTTTCTCTGACATGATGCTAGGAAAAGAGTACGATGACAGCATTGATTTAGGAGATATTGAAGCATTACAAGGCGTATGCAAGTTCCCTGCACGTATTAAATGTGCAACATTAGCGTGGAAAGCGTTAGAAAAGGGCTTAAACGAAGATAAGTAATGTTAAAGGTTCCTAAAAACGAGGTTATCTAAGGAGGGACACACCAACATGGCGAAGCAACTGCCAGATATCGGCGATTATAAATATGGTTTCAAAGACAAAGACGTTTCGATTTTCCGTGCTGGACGCGGTTTAACAAAAGAAATCGTTGAAGAGATTTCACGTATGAAAGAAGAACCACAGTGGATGTTAGACTTCCGTTTAAAATCACTGGATAAGTTCTATGAAATGCCAATGCCACAATGGGGCGGCGACTTAAACGACTTAGATTTCGATGAAATTACGTACTACGTAAAACCATCTGAGAAATCTGAGAAGTCTTGGGATGAAGTACCTGAGGAAATTAAAGCGACATTTGATAAATTAGGTATTCCTGAAGCGGAGCAAAAATATTTAGCTGGTGTATCTGCACAGTACGAATCTGAAGTTGTATACCACAACATGAAAGAAGACCTAGAAGCTCTAGGAATCGTCTTCAAAGATACAGATAGCGCATTAAAAGAGAACGAAGATATTTTCCGTGAGCATTTCGGAAAAGTAATCCCACCAACAGACAACAAATTCTCTGCATTAAACTCTGCAGTTTGGTCTGGTGGATCATTCATCTACGTTCCAAAAGGTATTAAAGTGGATACACCACTTCAAGCGTATTTCCGTATTAACTCTGAAAATATGGGACAATTCGAGCGTACGCTTATTATCGTAGACGAAGGCGCACACGTACACTACGTAGAAGGTTGTACAGCACCTGTTTACACGACTAACTCACTTCACAGTGCGGTAGTAGAAATCATCATTAAGAAAGATGCTTATTGCCGTTACACTACAATCCAAAACTGGGCGAACAACGTATACAACCTAGTTACAAAACGTGCGGTTTGTGAAGAAAACGCAACGATGGAATGGATTGACGGTAACATCGGATCTAAATTAACGATGAAATACCCAGCAGTTATCTTAAAAGGCGAAGGCGCTCGTGGTTTAACATTATCTATCGCGATTGCTGGTAAAGGCCAACACCAAGATGCTGGTGCGAAAATGATTCACTTAGCACCAAACACGTCTTCAACAATCGTTTCTAAATCGATTGCGAAGCATGGTGGTA
This sequence comes from Bacillus cereus group sp. N14, assembly GCF_016483555.1. Classification (NCBI taxonomy): domain Bacteria; kingdom Bacillati; phylum Bacillota; class Bacilli; order Caryophanales; family Bacillaceae; genus Bacillus; species Bacillus cereus group sp. N14. Next base: position 82,156 of record NZ_JAEHBQ010000009.1, on the reverse strand, counting down.
AAGTAACTTACCGTGGTATCGTACAATTCGGACCAAAAGCGAAAAACTCTCGCTCTAACATCGAGTGTGACACGTTAATTATGGATAACCAATCTACATCTGATACAATTCCTTACAACGAAATCAAAAACGATTACGTTTCACTTGAACACGAAGCGAAAGTATCGAAAGTATCAGAAGAACAATTATTCTACCTAATGAGCCGCGGTATTTCTGAGCAAGAAGCTACAGAAATGATCGTAATGGGCTTCATCGAGCCATTCACTCGCGAACTTCCAATGGAATACGCAGTTGAAATGAACCGCCTAATCAAGTTTGAGATGGAAGGTTCTATTGGTTAATATTTAAAGTGGAAGCGGCTCGTTCAGAATGTGAGGGGGATGGAGCTTCTGACGTAGAGGCGCTTTTTGCCTCATAGGAAGAAGTGAAGCCACCGAACATTCTAGCCGCTGGAACTGGATAATATATGTATGAAGAAAGCGCCCTGCTATGCAGGGCGCTTTTTTGTGTTGTGCTGGGGGCGATTCAGTTTAGGTCAGTTCAGTTCAGGCTGGGATACCCAGGCGGGTGTTCAGCTAAATATATCAGCGATTATTCAAATAAATCGACCATAACTCGGAATATATCGGCGATTATTGCAATATATCGACGTTTCGACAAGGGATATCGACTTATCGACAAAGTAAGACAAAAGAAATTCCGTATATACCCCACAACATGTTGTAGGAAAAGAGACTGACTAGTGGTATGGAAAAGATATTGACAAACCCACTGGAAAATCCAATTGAAGCCCCACCTACCGAACTCTCTGTTAAACTTTTTGACAAATCCCCCGAACCCCAACCAAATCCCCCGTTCAATCATCTAAAACCCTTCCACACACTAGAAAAAGTTTTCTTATCAAAAAGGACAATCTTTTGCTTTTTCTTATAATGCGAGTACAATGTAAAATAGCAAGAAAAGACGAAAAGTATTTACAGGATTATTGCGTACGCGTAGCGTAAATGGCAGTAAGGAACTGAGAGGAGGTTTTTTCTCTGAATATAAATAAAGAAACAATCATCCACCTTTATCATACAAACGATATACATAGTCATTTTGAAAATTGGCCGCAAATTTCTCGGTTTGTACAAGGGGAGAAAAAGCGAAGACAGGAAGCGGGAGAGACCGTTTTGACGGTTGATATCGGCGATCATGTGGATCGTTTTCATAGCATTTCGGAAGCGACGAATGGACTGGGCAATACGAAGCTTTTGAATGAGGCGTTATATGATTATGTAACGATCGGAAATAATGAAGGAATTACGTTAGCGAAGGAGCATTTGAATCGTCTATATGATGATGCTGGATTTGAGGTGCTCGTTGCGAATTTATTTGAAAAAGAAGGGGTACGTCCAGCGTGGGCAAAGCCTTATAAATTACATACAACGACAGATGGGATTACGATTGCCTTTATCGGGTTAACGGTAGCTTATCCAGAGTTTTATCATATGCTCGATTGGCATATTGAGGATCCGCTTATCCATTTAGAGTCTATTTTAGAAGAAGTGCGAGATGAGGCTCATATTACGGTTGTCCTTTCTCATCTTGGGAAAAGCATGGATGAGTATATGGCAGAGCATTATGATATAGATGTTATTTTAGGTGCACATACGCACCATTTATTTGAGCGTGGCATTCTTATGAATAATACTTTACTTTGTTGTTGTGAAAAGTGGGGACGTTACGTTGGGCACGTTCAGCTTACTGTGGATAAAGAGACGAAGAAGCTGTTGAAAAAGGACGGTAGAGCGATTAAGACAGAACGTTTAGGTGCTTATAGCAAACCGTTATCCACAATTGAATTGCTGCAGGAAGAAAGTAAACAGATTATGGCAGAGCCTATCGTTCATTTAAAGGAATCATTACCAGTCGATTGGTTTCATGAGACGGCATTTTCGCATATGTTAGCAAATGCGCTGAAAACGTGGTGCGGTGCAGAAATTGGAATGGTGAACGCTGGTGTGCTATTAGAGGGATTAAATGAAGGTGTTGTGACGCGCGGAGATATTCATAGAATTTGTCCACATCCAATTAATCCATGTTTATTAAAAGTGCCGGGGAAAACGTTAAGAGAAGTTATTTTGAAAGCACGTCGCCCGAATATGGAGAACCTTGAGGTAAAAGGATTCGGATTTCGTGGGAAAGTGATGGGGAAAATGATTTACGCTGGTGTCGAAGTCATTCCAGATATGATTCCTGGGAATAAAATTTTACTGGAAGATGTATTGATTAACGGGGAATCGCTGGAATTAGATCGTATATATACAGTAGGAACGATTGATATGTTTACATTCGGATACTTATACCCAGAGCTATCCACACTTTCTGACAAACAATATTATATGCCAGAGTTACTCAGAGATGTGTTAACAGACGTGTTGATAACTCATACATCTTCCGTCAAACTATAGGCTAGTTAACTTGTAACACTCATTTTTCTCTTGTCATACAGATAAGAAAGAGAGGAGTGTGGACTATGGTTAATGTGGAGCCAATTATAATCGATAATTATACGTTTATTGCGGTTAGCGTCAAACTTCCAAAGACAAATTTGCTAGCTGTAATGAGCGATAAAGGATATATTATGTGCGGTGCATTAGATGTAGGTCTTTTAAATGAGAAGTTAGGTGATCGAGGAATTATTGCTGGCCGTGCGGTTGGTGTAAGAACGATTGAACAACTTCTTGAAGCGCCGCTAGAATCAGTAACGATTGAAGCCGAAGCTTTAGGTATTACGGCGGGCACAATCGGAAAAGAAGCGTTATTAAAAATGAGATAAGCATATATCGTCCCTCCTTCTTGCATAGAAATGATATAAGAAGGAGGGTTTTTTATGAGCATATTTCGTTCGAAAAATTCGCGGTTTCGAAGGGGACCTATTTCCTTTCGGCACATACTGCTTATGTCGTTTATTCTTTTTGTCATATTACTCGTGCAAGGATTATGGATTGTGAACAGCAGCATTCAGCCGACATTACTTAAATATGGAGAAGTAGAGACGCATAAAATGGCGACAGCGGTTATGACGAAGGCGGTAAAAGATAGAATTAATGAAGGGTTCGATGTCGATTCGTTAATGAAAGTACAAAATGATAAAAACGGGAAAGTATCCACAATTAATTTAAATACGAAGCAAGTAAATGAAATCGTAACGTCAACGACCATGTACATAGAAAAATATTTACAGCAAGTAGAACAAGGTAATCTGAAAGGGCTAGGTATTTCTGAAAAAAATGGGGCAACGATGGCAGTTCCTTTTGGTCGCGTAACGGATAATGCGCTTCTTGGGAATATAGGTCCCGACATTCCAATTGATTTCACGACGATTGGTCATGTGAATACGGATATTAAACAAAAAATTGAACCGCACGGGATCAATACGACAGCAATTCAAATTATTATGGAGATGGAAGTCACGTTACAAGTGATTATTCCATTTCATACGAAAGAAATAAAAGTAAAACAAGATGTTCCGATTGCAACGCGCATTGTTCAAGGGGAAGTTCCTACTTATTATGGAAGTGGGAGTGTTGTTGTACCTGATAAAAAGAAAACGGATAGTTAGCAGCATCAGCACATAAAAAATAACCGTAGCAATGTGCTACGGTTATCGTTTTGTATTGGCGCGTTCTTTTCGCTCCCAAAGACTTAAATGCATGTATGGATCGAAAGCCCATTCTGTATAACCGTTGTCTTTATACATACCGAAATGTAGGTGGGGCGGGAATTTTCCAGCTGTGCCGGGAGGGCCGTAACCGGTGCTACCAACAAATCCGATTACTTTTCCAGGCTCGACAATTTGTCCGAGCTGTATTTCTTTTGAGAACCCGCCTAAGTGAGCGTAATAATGATAATTGTTATGAAGGTCACGAATGCCGATGCGCCATCCACCAAGGCGGTTCCAGCCCTTTGTTTCAATGATGCCATAGCAAGTAGATCTTACTGGTACGCCATAGCCTGCAAAAATATCGGTTCCTTCATGAACTCTTCTTCCTCCAAAACTTCTTCCAGCGCCGAAAGTACTACGGTAGCTATGGTCACTACGAATCGGAAGAGGGAAAGCATTTCCTTCTAAATTAATACGTCCATAATGTTTATAAATTTGGGCGTATTCGGTAATTAAATCAACTGTTTTTGCACGTCTATAATATTCCCAGAGCATGATTTTAATACGTTCTTCTGATGTTCCTTGTTTCTTTAAAATTGTTGCTGCTGTATGCAAAAGATCACGGTCGTTATTTGCATTTGCAAATCCATCTTTGTCACCATCTAAACCAATCCCGCAAAATAGAGAAATTGTATGGGGAAGCGTATCGTTACCATTAACAGGTCCAGCCCATATTTCTGGTTTGAAATAAAGGGAAATAATGGCATCTGGTTTTTTCGGAATATCTTTTCTTACGCTCCGTATATTTCTTTCATACTGATCCATTGCAGCTAAGTAATACCACGGAATGCCTGAAGATTGCTCGGTTTCTTTATATAGTGCCATGCGCTTTTCGTATATGCTTTGCTGATTATCTTCACCGTAAGCGATGTTTTGGTGGAGAAGAAAGCAAATTGAAAGCAAAAGAGAAATTTTTCGAAGCATGAAATAGACTCCTTTCACAACATCACTCTTTTTAGTGTGGGATATACGGAGTATTTCATTATAGGGAACGATTGGAAAAAATCTTAGAATCTTCATTTGAGCAAATCGCTTTCATACGTTAGAATAGATATGTTACATTGAAAGAAGCGAACACGGTAAACTATTTCATATTGTGCGGAGTTGATAACCATGACAAAACAAACAGAATATAAGCGCAAGCCCGAATGGTTGAAAATTAAGTTAAACACGAATGAAAACTATACAGGCTTAAAGAAAATGATGCGTTCTAAGAATCTTCATACAGTTTGTGAAGAAGCGAAATGTCCGAATATTCATGAATGCTGGGCTGTAAGGAAAACAGCAACATTTATGATTTTAGGTGCGGTTTGTACACGTGCTTGTCGTTTTTGTGCGGTTAAAACAGGCTTACCAACTGAGCTTGATTTACAAGAGCCAGAACGCGTAGCAGATTCTGTAGTACAAATGGGCTTAAAGCACGTTGTTATAACAGCGGTTGCACGTGATGATTTAAAGGACGGAGGAGCAGCTGTTTTTGCTGAAACAGTACGCGCTGTACGTCGTAAAAATCCATTTACGTCAATCGAAGTATTACCATCTGATATGGGTGGAGTAGAAGAAAACTTAAAAATGTTAATGGATGCAAAACCAGATATTTTAAACCATAACATTGAAACAGTACGTCGATTATCTGACCGAGTTCGCGCTAGAGCAAAATATGATCGTTCATTAGAGTTTTTACGTCGAGCAAAAGAAATGCAGCCTGATATTCCAACTAAATCGAGCATTATGGTGGGCTTAGGTGAAACGAGAGAAGATTTAATTGAAGCGATGGATGACTTACGTGCAAACAATGTGGATATTTTAACTCTTGGACAATACCTACAGCCATCTAAGAAGCATTTACCAGTTCTTAAATATTACCCACCAGCAGAATTTGCAGAGCTTAAAGAAATTGCACTTAGCAAAGGCTTTAGCCACTGTGAAGCTGGCCCACTTGTGCGTTCTTCTTACCATGCGGACGAGCAGGTTCGTTCTGCAAAAGAAAAAACAGCAGAAGCAAAATAATGAAAAAAGAGAGCTAATCATTAGCTCTCTTTTTGTTTATATTCTAAAACAGTATTTGGGCATGTTAATAAGATTTTCTTTAATTCCTCTGTGGATAATTCAATTGTAAATTCAGGTACACCAGGTGTAATTAAAATTTTATCGTAAGCATAAATAGCAATATCCACAATAATCGTTACATTTTGTGAATAACCGAAAGGAGCTACACATCCTGGAGTACAGCCTGTTTCTTCTCTTAGCTCATCAGGAGAACAGAGAGATAAGCTTTCTCCTGTTATTTCTTTCATCTCTCCTCGGTTGAGCCTTGTACCCTCTAACGTAAAAAATACGTAATAATCTCCAGACTTTGATTTTAAAAATAAGCTTTTACTTGGAGTGCCGTGTAAGCCAAGTCTTTCACGTACGATACGATCTGTTTCATAATCGAGTACTGGTTCGTGTTCAAACTTTTCGTAAGAAGCATTTGTTTTATGTAGTAAAGCAAGTACATCTTCGTACATATGGAGTGATACCCCTTTCTATTGTTAGTACAGTTTCTTCTCGTGGCGTCAACTGAATGTGTTGGAAAGAGATATTACTTGGACGGTGCTTCCCATAATCGTTTTAGGATACATTGTTTATCGAGTGTAATTTCGTAAATATCAGGATTCGTTAAAGCTCTCCATTCAATAAAGCCGATCGTATGATCAAAGTGCTTTAAAATGAGCGTGAGTAAGTTGCCGTGTGTAACAAGTAGTGTTGTAGTATGTTTTAACTTTAAAACGTCTTGGATAAGTGATATAGCACGATCCGTCGCTTGTTTTGTTGACTCTCCGCCTGAAAAGGCAATATCTATATTTGTAAAAGTAGATTCTAGTTTTTGCAACCAATCATCCATTGGAACGTCGCTTAATATGCGTTCAGCTAATCGTTCATCTTCTTGGATAGACAAGTTAGCTTGAAGCGCATAGGGCCGAATTGAATCGATAGCTCGCACAAATGGGCTTGAAATAATATGATCTATTTGTGATTGGTTTTCTAAGAGGAATGTAGCAAGAGTGTTTGCTTGATTTTTTCCTGCAATCGTTAATTCGGCATCACGTTCTTGTCCAGTTGCTGAACAATGTCGTATTACAATCAATTTCTTCATAATTCATCCCCATCTTTCAAGTTGACGCTATATACTTCGACAAATGTGGGGGGAATTCCTTTTTATTGGAAACGGCATATTGATTTAAATATGTGGAAAAGTAATGTGGATAAATGAATATTTGAGGTGTAATGATGAAAAAAATGATATGTATTATATTCGGTCTTTGTTTTTTTATACACTTGTCCACAACATATGCAGAATCCAATCAAAAATTAAATTATCCAAGCAATCGAAATAAATCGTTTGTGAGTGAGGATGTGTTTTATGAACAGTTAGATAAAAAGGTGTATAAAGAATATAAAAATGCAGCATATAGCGTTCGAAAAAAAATCTCATTTAAAGAAGTGCCTGATGAAGAATTTTCTTTCTTACAAAAAACAGCTGTGGGTTGTCGGAGTAGTGTGGTGTTCCAAGATTCTTTTATTCACCCTGATCGCCAAGTTTATTTTTTCGCGTCCTTTTTTCAAAATGAAGCAGAAGAGTTTCATAAGTACATTGTTATAGATGCAGAAACGAAGAGGGAGCTGCAAGAGGGCGAGAGTTATCATCATTGCGAAAATCGTGGTAAAAAATAACCCACCAGTTGGTGGGTTATTTTTTATTCCGGTACACTCATTAATTTCTCTTTCATTTTACGAATAAGAATGACAGCACCAATTGTGAAGAGAAGGGTAATTCCTTCTGCAACAAAGATGTTAATTGTTTTTGTTTGATAAAGTGCCGCGAAAAAGTCTACAAATGCGTGGAATAATATAGCGTAAACAAGGAAGATATATTTCTTCTGTTTTACTGCGTATAAGACAAGCATTGTAAAGGAAATTTGCAATACAAGAGCCATAATTCTTTCCAAGCTGCCAAGGAAGTATAAATAAGCAGGTTGTTCTATTAACATATCCTTTACAAGATTTAATTGTGGTAGTTTTTCTGCCATTTGAGCGAAGCTACCATTGTTAATAGCATTAGCGAATATAAGTGTCTGCAATGCAGAGAATCCGCCAACTAAAATGGATTCAATCCCGCCGTGACCAATTCCATAAGCGAAGCCATCTTTATATTCTAGATATTTTTTTAGTAGGAAGAAGAAGGCAACGAAGCGTCCTAATTCTTCAAAAATACCAGCAGTTAGTCCGCCATAAATTGCAAAGATAAAAGGATTTTCTAAAAATGGAGCGATTGCTGGATTACCACGCATAAATAGGTGGAACGGTGTTTCGAGAATTTGGGTAAATCCAATAAAGATAAGAACACCAACGCCGACTACTTTCCAATTAATATTATATTTTTTACGGAAATAAACAAACGCAATAATAGGTACCAGAATCGAAATCACAAGTTGAATTGTGATACTGGCAATTACCGTACTTGAAACCATACTTTCACCGCTTTCTAATATATGTACATATCTATTATGCATGAAATATAGTGGAGATGAAACTTAAAAAAAAAAATGAATTTACTTATTGACTCTAACGTTGCGTCATACTTTATCGTATGTACTAAGGGGGAGATACACATGACAATGAAGGTAAAAGAAGTAGCTAATTTAGTTGGAATTAGTGTGCGCACACTGCATCATTACAATGAAATTGGGTTATTAACCCCAGACGAGACGACAGAGTCTGGATATCGTCTGTATTCCAATGAAAATTTAGAGACATTGCAGCAAATTTTATTTTTTAAAGAACTAGGCTTCCCTTTGAAGAAAATTAAAGAAATTATTATAAGTCCATCATTTGACCACGAAGAAGCACTACAGCTTCATAAGAAAATGCTTCTTGAAAAGCGTGCCAGATTAGATAAGGTGATTGCGACGATTGATAAAACAATTCAGCATACAAAAGGAGAGATTGAAATGACGAATAAAGAGAAATTTGAAGGCTTTGATTTCAGCTATAATCCGTACGAAGAAGAAGCGCGTGAACGATGGGGAGACGCAGCTGTAGATAAAGCGAATGAATACGCGAAAGGTATGTCAAAAGATAATCAAGAAGAGTTTAATACTATTTACAGAAATTTAGCGGCCCTTAGACACGGCGCACCAGATTCTAAAGAGGCACAAGAAGCAATTGGAGTATGGTACGATTACTTGCAAAACTTCGGAGAGTATTCATTAGATGCTTTTAAAGGACTCGGTCAAATGTACGTCGCAGATGAGCGCTTCACGAAAAATATCGATAAGTTTGGTGAAGGGTTAGCGCAGTTTATGTGTGATGCGATGGCGGTTTATGCGGATCGTAAGAAATAGTCAAAAATAAAGAAGGTGGAGGTTTTCTCCACCTTCTTTATTTTTTTATCATATCATTCAAAGTCTGATCGCCCGTATTGTTCAAATGAGGATTTTTACTCATTTCCCGTTTTAACATGTCGAGGCTCTGTGTATATTCTGTATCATTTAAAGCGCCAGATTGAAGGCCTTGAATTTGAGAAATCAACTTTTGGTCTGTTGATACATATGCTTTATAATAGCGAGGGACGATGGACAAAGCAGCTTTATATACTTGATCCGCTACGAGTTTTGGATCCGTTGTGTTTGCACGGTATACAACAAATACTTCATCATCGGTAACGAGCGTAGCAGCGTTTGTAACGTCAGGAAGTTTGACTGTCATGCTTGTAATCATTTCAGCGACTTTCTCACGGTTAATGGCTCCTACTTGTTTGTTAGATACTTCATGTTTTTGTTTAGATGAATAACCGACTCTCGTTAATCTTGTATTTGTATTTTCCGTATGATACATGTCGTTTTTATTGGAAACAAGAACACGACTTCCTTCTTCACGTTCCATTTCGGCTTTATTAGATGATTGACAGCCTGCGAATAAGGAAAGAGTGAGGAGAGAGAGTATAATTTGTTTTTTCACGATGTATCACCTCCTTCTCCATAGCATGCACTAATTTTCAATTTTTTGTATTTGAAATTGTTGGTTGGTATGCTTTGTGATACGATAAAAAGAAGAATGCTTAGAGAGGAAGTTAATGATGGAGCAAAAGCAAGAGCAAGAGATGCATGCTACGGTGAGCATTAATAATGTGCAGTACGAAGTAATTAAAAACTTTCGTGACGGTTTTAGTGAAGAAGCATTTAAAGAGCGTTATGCAGAAATTTTAAATAAATATGATTATATCGTTGGGGACTGGGGTTATGAGCAACTTAGATTGCGCGGTTTCTTTGATGATAGTAATCAACGTTCGACATATGATACGAAAATTAGTACGTTAACGGAGTATTTATACGAGTACTGTAACTTCGGTTGTGCACACTTCGTATTACGAAAAGTGAAGAAATAAAAAAATCCTCTTACGATTGTAAGAGGATTTTTTGCATTATAAACAAATCGAGATATGATCGCCTTCAGAAAGTATTGCATTTGGTTTCATTTGTTGTCCGTTCAATTGAATATCCCCATTTTTAATTTTATCCACAATGAGTGTACGGCTCCAGTCGGAAATATATGTGGATAAAGCTTTATCGATTCGGTGGGAACCGAAAACGATATCTAATACGATTGTGATTTCAGCTACGCCACCTTCTTTATGATGTGTAATGGAAATGGTAGTAGTTGTTTCTGTTTGATCTTGCTTCGTCATGTCGACTGTTTCAACGTGATCAGTAAATGATTTATAAATACGAAGTTTTTGGTTCCACGTATGATCTTTCGGACATTTATAAATGGCAAAACGATATATATTTTTTCCGTTGGCGTTATGCCTACGAATATTCGTGTCAGTAAATAAGGTAGTGCGTCTGCAATTTTTACAATACTTTTCAATTGTACCTTGTTCATTTTCATATAAACTCCAAGAAAGTTGTACTTTTTGCATTTTCCTTCACCTCTTATAGTAGTGGCAAAGAAACGTAATACAGCTATTTGGATGTCTTGTAGTATGAAGGCATGAGAAATAGACAAAAATAAAAGGAGGTTCCCCAAAGAGGAACCTCCGTAAACATCATACTACAGATGCGTTACGTTCCTTTGTAATGGGAATGGGCAGACTACTCCCTTGAAAAAGCATGGTGCTTTTTTGAGAGTAATGCTATCCAATTGCTGGTCCATTACAAAGTAAATGTCGGCATACGTAGATAACGTCCTTTCTATCCAAATAGATTTATTCTTAATTATAACATATAAGATAGAAAATTCAAAATACTTAAAGCGAAAAAACACCAGCTAAAATAGCTGGTGCCTACGATAAATTATATAAGTTCAAATAAAAATGAGCGTAATTCTTCTGCAATTTCTTCAGTCATAGAAAATGCATGCTCTAAGTAGCCTGGTTCGTTTAAATCGTCAGGACCGATGATTGCAAATCTATTGCGCTGTATATCAAGGACAATTGTTTTACCGTAATGACGATCGGAGTATAAAAGCGCTAAATCATGACGCTCATTTTCTCCCATAAAGCTAACGAAACGAGTTCTTGTAGCGACTGTATCGTCGTACAGAAAGAAACGTTCTTCCATACACATGGCTCCTTTATTAAATATCTAAGTTTAAGTGTGGTTTATGATCTAAATGGTGATGCGTTTTAATGAATCGTACCGTTCTTGTTTTGTAACGCATAACGATAGAATATGTTTCAGCTAAATCTCCGCCAAGGAATTTAACACCGTCTAATAACTCACCAGCAGATACACCAGTTGCTGAGAAGATTGCATCATCCCCAGATACTAAGTCATCTAACATAAGAAGTTGACGAGGATCTTCTAATCCCATTTCACGACAACGAGCTTCTTCTTCTTCGTTCATTGGAACTAAGCGAGCTTGCATTTCACCTTCAAGGCATTTTAATGCTGCTGCAGAAATAACACCTTCTGGAGCTCCGCCAATACCTACGAATAAATCAATACCCGTTCCAGGTAGTGCTGTTGCGATTGACGCACCAACATCACCATCACCAAACAATTTTACGCGTGCACCTTTTGCACGAACACGGTCAATAATATCTTGATGACGTTCACGTTCTTGCACGATAACTGTTAGATCGCGAATCTTTTTATTGTTAGCTTCTGCTACAATTTCAATTGTTTTTTCAATTGGATCATCTAAGCTAATTTTACCAGCTGCTTTTGGACCAACCGCGATTTTTTCCATGTACATATCAGGAGCATGAAGAAGTTTTCCTTTATCTGCGATTGCGATAACTGCCATTGCATTTGCAAGACCTTTTGCAACGATGTTTGTACCTTCTAATGGATCAACGGCGATGTCTACTTCTGGACCGTTACCTGTTCCTAGTTCTTCACCAATATACAACATCGGTGCTTCATCAAGTTCTCCTTCACCAATTACAACTGTACCTGCCATGTTTACTGAATCAAACATATCACGCATTGCTGTAGTTGCTGCATCATCTGCTTCGTTTTTCTTTCCGCGGCCCATCCACTGTGCGGATGCTAATGCTGCTGCTTCTGTTACACGGACAATTTCTAGTGCGAGTTCACGTTCCAAGATTCCATTCCTCCAATTTCAAAAATCATACAAATATAACTATAACAAATAACGGAGAAAAGGTGAATTCGAAAAATTGTCGATTTTTTCAGAAGAAAGCGTTACAATTAAAATGTAAATGCTTTAATTTCCAGGTAGGTGACATTCATGTATTTTGTAGACAGAAAGAAAATAGAACAAATGCTAGTATGTTTAGAACGAGCAACAAGTACATTTCAAGAGAAAAAGATATATGAAACCGAGTTTGAATTTTACGCATTAGAACGCATAGCTCATCTCATTATTGATTGTGTATTAGATGTAGGGAATGCGATGATTGATGGATTTATTATGCGCGATCCAGGAAGTTATGAAGATATTATCGATATTTTGATGGACGAGCGAGTGATAAGTGCAGAAGAAGGACAAGGAATGAAAGAAATTATCCTTCTTCGAAAAATGCTTACGCAAGATTATATTCAAATGAATCATGATGAATTATATAAGACGATTCAAAAACATATTGCAGTGGTAGAGAAATACCCAGCAAATATTCGCAGTTATTTAGAGAAGGAATTAGGACCTGTATCTGCATTTGTACCAGAATAATTATGCTTATAAGATCCCCGGGACTGCCTTTTGGGGATCTTATATTGTATGTGAGAAAGAAAAGGGAGAAGGGTTAAGCATGGGGGAAGCACGTACGACGAAAGATGAAATTGTACAATTGTTGAAAGTTAAGGGAGAGCACACAGTAGCGGAACTAGCTGACGTTTTAGAGATTACAGAAATGGCGATCCGAAGACATTTAAGTAATCTTGAGAAAGATGGTTTCATTTATTCTAAGATGGTAAGACAACATGTCGGAAGACCAACTTATTTATATGGATTAAGTGAAAAGGGAGAAGATACATTCCCGAAGGAGTATAAGCAATTTGCGATTGATATGCTAGAAGATTTAGCTCGAATGGGTGATGAAAAGATACTTCGTTACGTTTTAACAGAGAGAACGAAGCGAATGGAAGAACAGTTGCAAAAGCGAGTGAGTAATCAAAAGAATTTAGCATATAAAGTGCAAGAGATAGCAGCTATGCAAGAGAAAAATGGTTATATGGTTCAAATAAAGAGAGATGGAGAGAACTCTTTCGTAATTGAAAAACAAAACTGTCCGTTAAAAGAAATTGCAGAGAGATTCCCGCAAGTATGCGAAGATGAAAAAGAGATGTATAATCGTTTATTTGCAGGAGCAGATGTAAAGACGTTAGCAAACATGTGTGAGGGCGATTGTAGTTGTTCTTACCAAGTAAAAGAGAAAAAATGAACGTTATGGGGCGCTTTAAGGTAAAGCGTTTTTTTCTTTGGAAAAAGCGGGTAATATAAGAGTGGTATGATAGGTGAGAACGTTAGCATAGAAGGAGAGACATAATGATGTATAAAGGTTACTTAATTGACTTAGACGGTACGATGTATCGCGGAGAAGAACAAATTGAAGAAGCGAGCGACTTCGTAAAAGCATTAGGAGAGCGCGGCATTCCTTATTTATTCGTTACGAATAATTCAACGCGTAAACCAGAACAAGTGGCAGAAAAACTTGTTCGTTTCGATATTCCAGCGGAAGCAGAGCAAGTATTCACAACGAGTATGGCGACAGCGAACTTCATTTATGAACGTAAACAAGACGCAACTGTATATATGATTGGTGAAGAAGGCTTACATGATGCACTTGTGGAAAAAGGATTTGAACTTGTGGATGAAAATCCTGATTTCGTTGTTGTTGGTTTAGATCGTGACATCACATATGAAAAATTAGCAAAAGCTTGTCTTGCTGTGCGTAACGGTGCAACGTTTATTTCTACAAATGGAGACATTGCCATTCCGACTGAGCGCGGATTATTACCAGGTAACGGTTCATTAACATCAGTTGTAGCCGTATCAACAGGCGTAGATCCAATCTTTATCGGAAAACCAGAATCAATCATTATGGAACAAGCTTTAAAAGTGCTTGGCATAGAAAAAAATGAAGCATTAATGGTTGGGGATAACTACGATACAGACATTTTAGCGGGAATAAATGCTGGCATGCATACCCTTCTTGTCCACACTGGAGTCACAACTGTGGAGAAGTTAACAGAATATGAAGTACAACCGACGCAAGTTGTGCATAACTTGACGGAGTGGATTGAGAAAATGTAATGAAAAACAGGTAGCCGGAAGAGGTTACCTGTTTTTTTATGCATAATTGCATATGTGCTATTGTTATACAAAATGTAAAATTTATATGTAATGATATTGAGGGGAGGGAATCAGAGTGTACTGGATGTCATGTATTATGTTTGTTTTTACATTATGTGTTTTATTTTTTGTTCTATGGAAAATATATAAAATAAATGAAATGAAAAAAAGTGCAGGAAAACTTATTGCAACATATCCACGAGTGAAGAGACGTTGGATTGCATTACTTGGGCCAGCATATTTCATTGGACAATGTATGTATATATATGCTCAGTACGTAAGTGGCGATATTGATACAGCTGAACAGTTTCTTATTCAGTCGGGTAGTTATGTTGTAGCAAGTTGTTTTATGACTTTAATAGCCATCCATCTTATTAAAAGTGTACAAATATATGAAAAAGGTGTAGTAGACGGATTAAACTTTTATTCATATGAAGAATTGAAAGGCTATAAAACATCAACATGGGAAAATCCAAAAGAAAATATATTTTTATATCGCGGGCGAGAAAAAATGAATGACAATGTGAATTTACTTATTAGACAGGAAGATATGAATGAATTAGAAAGCATTCTTCAAAGATATATTCCGAAATTAATGATGAAATAAAAAAAACTCCGGTTTTAACAACCGGAGTTTTTTTATTAAAATGCACGATTCACAACATCTTTAACCTCTTCAAGATATTGTTTACGCACACTGTCATCCACAGAAGGAACACTTGTATAGAATGTATGCTCAATTGTTTCAATGCCTGTAAATTCAAAAATACCAACATCTGCTGTTTTCTTCATTGCATCAAACATACCGCCTGCTGTGTATGCTTCTTTCGTATTTCCCATTGTAGATAATAATAAGCCTTTTTTATCGCTTAATAGTTTTTCAATGCCATTTTCACGGTAAGCATAAGCGAAGCCATGGCTAAATACACGGTCAACGTATCCTTTTAAAATAGCAGGAAGCCCCGCCCACCAAACTGGATAAATGAATGTAATGCTATCAGCCCAAGAGATATGCTCTTGCTCTTCTTTAATATCTTCTGGTGTGTTTCCTTGAGAAAATGAGATGAAATCGGAAGCGCCTAATACTGGATTGAAGTTTAATTCGTATAGATCGCGAACGCGTACTTCATGACCTTTTTCTTCTAATTCACTTTTTACCGTTTCTAAAATCGCATGGTTGAAGCTTTCTGTATTTGGATGTGCATAAACGATTACATGTTTCATTGTTATTCCTCCTATTTGTGGATATGTGAATAGCTTTTATGTATTCGTGTAACTATTATGGTTACTTTTTTTACGAGAGTCAATTTTTCTGACATGAGAAATATTAGTGTGTGACAAAAAAATACAAAATAGTAGGGATTTTGTATTTTTGAATAGAATATATAGATTGGTAAATAGAGAGAGAAGGGGATATGGGGATGAATATTATTGAAATTGAAAGGTTAGAAAAATCGTTTGATATTGGGGATAGTAAAGTAAAGATATTAAAAGGTATTAATCTTCAAATTCAAAAAGGAGATTTCGTTTGTATTATGGGGGCAAGTGGTTCAGGGAAAACAACTTTATTGCAGCTATTAGGTGGATTAGATATTCCATCGGTAGGTAGTATTCGAGTTGACGGTACAGAGATTTCAACGTTAAAAGAAAAAGAGCTCGCTTTATTTAGAAGACATAAAATCGGTTTTATTTTTCAACAGTTTAATTTGATTCCGGTGTTTAGTGCAGAGGAAAATGTAGGATTACCGTTACTGTTGGATAATGTATCGCAAAAGAAGGCAACGGTGACAGCAACTCGTTTATTAGAGCTTGTTGGGTTAAAAGGAAAAGAAAAGCATTTACCATCACAGTTATCAGGCGGGCAACAGCAAAGGGTTGCGATAGCAAGAGCTTTTGCAAATGAGCCGGCAATTATATTAGCGGATGAGCCAACAGGGGCATTAGACTCAGAAAATAGCAAAAATATCATCGCGGCACTTCGAAATGCGTGTGATGAGTTAGGACAAACAGCTGTTGTTGTAACGCACGACCCGTTCGTAGCGGCTCATGCTGATAAAGTTGTTTTCTTATTAGATGGTGAAGTGATTCATGAGCATGCTGAAAGTAAAGGGTGGAAGTTTCGAAATATCCCGCAACAAGTTACTCACATTCAAGAAATTATGAATCGTCACTTTAAAGTAGGAGGTAAAGGTGATGCGATGGGTAATTAAGTATGCGGTAAAATCGATGAAACAAAATTGGCTGCGAAATATGTTGATTGCCCTCGGTGCAGCTTTAGGTGTTATGTTAGCGACGATGTTATTACTTGGTAATCAATCAGTAGAACAAAGTGTGAAGGAACAAGTAGTAAGTCGGTATGGAGATTATAATTTACAATTTGGCTATATAAAAAACGATATGTATTTAAATAATGAAAGTTTAAAAGGAATAGATGGCTTAGAAAACGCTGAAAAAATATCAAAAATACTTATACCATATCCTTTTCCAAATTATAAAGAGCTATCAGGAAAGCCGTCCTATTGGGGTGTTGAGCAAGATTCTCCAGAAATGCATTCTTATAAAATATTAGAAGGTCGATATCCGAAAGAAGGGGCTGAAGTAGCACTGACAAAAGGGTATACAGACCGTGAAAATATACGGGTGGGAGATACGATTAAATTGCCATTCCCGCAGCATGGAGAAAAGACTGTGAAAGTCGTCGGTATTTTAAATCCACCGTTAATGGCGGCAATGGGGCATGGGGCTTATTTTCCAATCCAGTGGCTTCAAAAAGAATTAAATCTACCAAATCAGTTCAATCTCGTTCAAGTGAAAACAGCCGATGTAAATGTGAAGCGAGCGATTGCTCTTGATGTAAATAAGAAGATAGAAAATATAAAGGTGGATCAACGTACTTATGTTGATAAGGCATTTGAACGACTAAATGTAATGAAGCCGTTAATTTTCAGTTTAGGTGGTATTGCCTTATTTGTTGTAGCTCTTTTAATAATGGGAAGTTTCTTCTTATCTGTCAGAAGTCGATTTAAGCAATGGGCATTATTACGTGCACTCGGTAGTAATCCAAATCAAATTATATTAGTCGTTTTATTAGAGGCTTTATGTATCGGAGCGATTGGGTCGCTAGCAGGAGTTATTCTTGGAGCAGGTACGCAAACAATTGCAGCATCATTCATTAACAAATGGGTGAATATTGAGGGGGCAGGGAAAGCGTCATTCTCGATTTCAGGGGAGATTTTACTCATTACTTTTTTACTAGGGATTGTTATGTCTCTCATAGGGGCCGTTATACCAGCTTTTATGGTTAGAAAGATTCCACCAGTTCAAGCACTTCGGCCAGGTCTTCCTAGTAATGAGAAAAAAGAAAAGAGATGGAGCGCTTTTAGCCTTAGCATTTTAATCATTGGTACTGTTATTGGACTCACGGGTAACATATTAGAGCAGTATATCGGTTTTAATCCAAGTGCGATAGGAGCGCTGTTATTTGCAGTTGGTTTGTTATTTGCGATTCCGTTATTTATTCGTATGATAGCACCAGTAATTGCAAAACCGTTTCAAATGATATTACAAATTGAAACGACGATTAGTAGCCGGAATGTAATTCGTTATCGGAATAAGGCAGCTGTGTCGGTTGCTATATTAGCATTTGGTTTTATGTTAGCGCTTGTTGGAACGATGTATGTAAATTCTATGTATGAAGGTATGAAAAAAGGATTACAAAAACATTTACCAGCGGACTTAGTAATAAGAATTCCGGTAGAGTCGCAAGGAATAGAAACATTACCGTTTAGTTGGATGGAGAAGGTTAGAAAAATTGATGGTGTGGAATCAAGTGTTGGGAATGCTACTGACTTTACAGCAAAACTTGTAAATTATGACTTTAAACAAGCGAATCAAGAATGGTATGAATTTGCGAAAAAAAACAATTTGAACTACGATTCAATGGAAGTTGTAGGTAACGATATTGTAGCGTATCAGAAAGTGACAAAGGCGAAAGTGATTGCAGGGCAAACTTTAAGTAAGCCATTACGAGATGGTGAGGGAGTCATTACGAAGGAAGTGGCTAAAAATTTAGGACTTCAGTTGCATGATACGATTGAAGTACAAGGGAAGGGAAAAGAAAAACAAGCAATTAAAGTCGTTTCGATTATTGAGCAAGGATTAAGGTTAAGAGGATTAGATGTTTTTGTAAATGAACAATGGGCTCGCGATAAGTTTCACGTGCAAGGATATGAAGCAATACAAGTTATGACAAATTCTAATCAATCATTTGAATCGATTAAGAAGCAAGTAAAAGAAATTACAAATAATAAAGAGAATGTAGAAGTTATAAACAGTTATGATTTATTGAAAGAACAAGAGCAGTTATTATCGCAAATGATGATGTTAATTCGCTTGTTAGTTGTAATTGTTTTCATTATTTCTGGTATAGGATTAATGAACGCGATAGTCGCAAGCTTGCATGAAAGACGTGCTGAAATTAGTATGATTCGTGCGGTAGGAGCTATTCCGAAGCAAATGAGACGGATCGTTTTATTAGAGGGAACTTTACTTGGAGCGATAGCTGGTTGTATTGGCATTTTTGGTGGGATTTTGTTTAGCTATATTGTGTTATCAAGTCTAGAGCTAACAGTTATTATCATTCCGTATAATCAAGTCTTCATATTGGCTCTAGCTAGTCTGATGCTTGGGGCAGGGGCAGCATTGATTGCTTCCTTACAATTAAGAAAGTTTAAATTAAGTGATACTTTAAAGGAGTTATCAGCATAAAAGATTGCTATACCCCACTCATACAAAGAACAAAGAAAACAAATAAAATGATGACAATACCAATGCCGAAATTAAATACGAGAGTACTATCCATATATGTAACCTCCTTGTTTGAAAGTAAAAAGCACTCTGGCTGGAGTGCTTTTTTATTTTGAATCTACTTCACAACTTTTAGAAAAGGATTCATGCGTGTAAAGAGTTACATTATTTTATGTGTTTATATGTTGAAATGAGTAAGTCCTTGTGAGGTATAAAAAAAAGACACTCTTTTGAGTGTCTTTCATGATGACAAAATGTGCCAATTGCTTGAGTTTGATAAGGCGCTAATATCCGTTTTAACGCCTTTTCTTTGATCAAGAAGTGTAGCAACAGCGATTCAAATAAATTGTACCACTTGTTTAATGGCTGTGCGTATGTAATTCTGCATATTGCAATTAGAGGGAAATGAGGCACGAAAAATGAATGAGTATATATAGAATATTTGATAAGGGGAGAGAAGGATGGATATACATAAGTTAACGGTAGAAGAAGCAAATGAGATAAATACGTGGACGTACGAAGAACCTTATAATTTATATAGTTTTTCAGGCGAGGAAGAAGTAATAGAAGAATTATTAGATGGAACGTATTATGGCTGTTGTAACGATAATGGGGAGTTTATCGGCTATTTTTGTTTTGGAGAAAATGCACAAGTGCCAGGTGGAAGAGATGCAAATTTATATGGTGGAGAAGATGTAATTGATATCGGACTTGGCATGAAGCCAGCGTTAACAGGGAAAGGCCTGGGGAAAATATTTTTTCAAGCTGGGATAGCTTTTGCTATTAAAGCATTTAGGCCGAAAACGTTTCGACTTAGTGTAGCGACGTTTAATACAAGAGCGATTACGCTATATAAAAACATAGGTTTTCAGCAAGGTCCTATTTTTTTGAGTCGCGGAAGAGAATTTATGCTCATGGAATATGAAAGACCGTCAGTATGAAACTGACGGTCTTTCATATTGTATTATTCCGAATGCTCAGCTCTGTGTGCTAAACGGCTTGAAGCAGCGGCAGCGATCCCGCCAACGATATCATCAAGGAATGTATGCACCTTTCCAGATGATTTATCATTTAAGAATTCTAAAATACCAGGTTTTAATTTATCGATATATCCAAAGTTCGTGAAACCGATAGAGCCGTATACATTAACGATAGAAAGTGCGATCACTTCATCAATTCCGTATAAGCCTTCATCACGTTTTACGATATCTTGTAACGGCTCACTTAACATTCCTTTTTCAGCAAGGACATCGAGTTCGATACCAGTAATTAGTGCGTTTTGTACTTCACGTTTTGATAATACACGCTCAACGTTATAACGGCATTCTGACATCTCTAAATTTGGATGATATTTTTTTTGAAGAAAATGAACAAGCTCAGCAATATCGTCAATTGTTACACCACGTTCTTGTAATAGTTGTAATGCTCTTTCTTGTAGTTGATTTGATTCTTTCACGTTTATCACCTTTTTTTCTTTTTAGTATTTGTATACGTTTCGTTGCTTTATCATGTGCATAGGAATGAAAGGCGAGCACAAGCTCATATATATAAAGAAAAACCATAGGTGGCGACTGCGATGATTCATCATATTTATGAGCATTATCATATGCATGTTAAAGAATTAATCCCCCTTGGCCCCTATAAAAGCTTTTGGATTCGCAACAAAATTTATGTACTTGTTCCAATTGGAGAAATGGAGGAAGAAGTACTTGTAGAGATGAAAAAGCTCAGTGATTATATGAACCAGCAAGGGGATATAACTGTAGCGACTTTCGTTCCGACTATACACGGCTACTATGTAAGTGAGATAGAAGAACAAAATTACTGCTTATTAAAAGGTATGCGTGCGTTAGAACGACATGCTACATCATTAGGAAGTGAGCTTTCTATATTCCATAAACGAGGTGCATTCTTTCCAGAAGAAATTGAGCAATTAAGCCGCATAGGCGAATGGAAAGCGTTATGGGAAAAAAGGCTCGATCAATTAGAAAAGTTTTGGCAATCACAAGTGATGAACCACCCTACAGACGTATTCGATCAATTGTTTATTGAATCCTTCCCGTATTACTTAGGAGTTGCAGAAAATGCAATTCAGTATGTTGTCGATACAGAGATGGATGATACGCCGCAAATGACTGATGCAGCAACAATTTGCCAAGAACGATTCACACCTTTATTATGGCATCAAACGAAGCGTCTCAAACTTCCTTTTGATTGGGTGTATGATCACCCAACTCGAGATATGGCAGAATTAATCCGCTATATGATGATAGAAAAAAAGAAAGACTGGGAGCAAACAATCGTTCAATTTGTTACAGATTACGAACGAAATTATTCGCTATCCTCATTTGGTTGGCGCCTATTATTTGCAAGGCTCCTGTTCCCACTTCACTATTTTGAAACAGTCGAAAGATATTACCAAACTGGAAACGAAGAACAAAAAAGCATATATAGAGATCGCTTAGAAGCCATTTTACACGATGTGAACCGCTCTGAGCAATTTATGAAGCACTTTTATGGCTCACTTCGTTTACCAGTCGATAAGTTAGGGATTAGGAAATTAGATTGGCTATCTTAAAATATAAAAAAGAGACCGATTGAGGTCTCTTTTTTATATATCACAATTGTATGTAATACATTATGCCCCTACCTGTTGATCTGCACATATATTTAAAATGAATTGATGTTTTTCGATTTTTTCATTTACTTTACTCAATAATTCTTGCTGAATTTCTTTAAATAAAAATTGATAGCTCGCATTCCATGTTGGTATAACGGATGAAAGGTCGAATAAATACTCTTTTTTCTTTTCTAGTTCTTGAATTGTTAAGAAAGTGTTCCCCATTTTTGGCATGTGTCGTCCCCCTATGTTTTTTACTTTTATATGTGTGAACGATTCTATAGTATTAATTATCTCACTTTTTGAGAAGGATTTCCAATTTTGTTTTATGATGTTAACGCATGAGTGATATTTGAATAAAAAAAGGAGACCAAATTTGGTCTCCTTTTAGCAAGTGACTTTGAACGAGCCGCTTCCGCTTTTAGATTAATATCTAACTCCAGCGGCTAGAACAGTCGGCCATTTCGCGCCTTCCTGTGAGGCAAAAAGCGCCTCTTCGTCAGGAGCTCCAATGACCTCCTGTTCTGAACGAGCCGCTTCCGCTTTTAGATTAAAATACTTGTTCTACTTCAATAACGCCTGGTACTTCTTCAAGTAATGCGCGTTCGATACCAGCTTTTAGTGTGATTGTAGAACTTGGGCAGCTTCCGCAAGCACCCATAAGGCGTAATTTTACGATACCTTCTTCAATGTCTACTAATTCAACGTCTCCGCCATCGCGAAGTAAGAATGGACGTAATTTATCTAATACTTCTAGTACTTGTTCTTCCATATGTGGGTTTTCCATTTTTATCGACTCCTTTCATCAGTTTTATTATAATCAAGATAGAGGGGAAAATCTATTTTTTCTGTTCTTGTTTTAATGTCGAAATTTTTTATCATGTTTATAACGTGTTTTTTCAGTATAGGGGTATGGAATAAGTTTGTAAAATGATGTGCTTATGTAATAAGACATCTGAATATACTGTTGAAACAAGAAGTGGGGGAGAAGAAATGGTTAATGTGCAAGTATATGGGACGAAAGTAATTTGTGCGAGCTGCGTTGGAATGCCATCTTCAACAGAAACGTTTGAGTGGTTACAAGCGGCGATTGGTCGTAAATATGAAGGACAAGAAAATAAATTTAATTTCGAGTATATTGATTTTCAAGAAGAACAAGAAGATGAAGATAAGAAAGCATTCGCAGAGCGCGTAGTGGAGGAAGATTTATTTTATCCAGTCGTTCTTGTAAATGGAGAAATTATTGGAGAAGGAAATCCTCGTTTGAAGGATGTTTACGAAGAAATCGAGAAATATTTATAAAGCAGGAAGCCTTTGCGAATTTGCAAAGGCTTTTTTTATTGGAGGGATAGATGTGAAAAATGGAGTGAAGCATGTGTTACCGACAGAAGTACAACAGTTAATGGAGCGGTACACAGTAGAATTAAAAGAAATTTTTTTGGATGAAAAAATAGTCGGGGTATATATTTACGGGTCTATCGTACTTGGTGCATTTCATGTAGAAACGAGCGATGTTGATTTTGTTACGGTAATAAGTGATTCCGTGAATGAGGCTGAAAAACAACAACTTGTAGAATTACATAAGAAACTTAGTGGTAGTACGTTAGGCAAAAGAATGGACGGTATGTATATTCCGCTTGCTGATTTAGGGAAATACAATGATGAAATGAATGAGTACGTGTATTGTGCAGATGGTAAAGCGAATATAGGTCATTGGGATATTAATGCGGTCACATGGTGGACATTGAAAAATCAAGGTATTACAGTTACCGGGAAAGAAGCGGAAGATCTTCCGTTTCAAATAGGGTGGGACGATGTAGTCAATACGATGAAATACAACGTAGAACAGTACTGGAGTGAAAAAGCGAAGCAGCTGTATTTATTTTTCATAGAAGAGTGGGTAGAATCAGCTGTCGTTACGATGGGCCGTATTCTATATACACTAGATCATAAAACAATCGTTTCAAAAGATAGTGGATTGCAATACTTGTTAGAGCGTTCAGGGGAAGAATGGGAGCTTTTATTAAAAGAAGTAGCGAGAATACGGCAGAATCCAAAAGAAAAGCGAATGCTCTCAAGGTGGAGAAGGGCAGATATGACGAGGAAGTACTTACTGCATTTAATTGAAACATGTAGAGAGAAATGGTAGGGAAAAACAGACGATACAGTAGATTGTATCGTCTGTTTTTTAATTAAAATTGGTATATAATGGTTTAAAAGGTTTAATTATACTGGAGGGGATAGGATGAATACAGAATTAGCTACTTATGAAGAAAAGTATGTAGTAATGAGTATGATAATAATTATTTTTGGGGTAATGTATGGAGTGGGTTTTTTGAACCTTGTTTATGACTCTTCCTTATATCCATGGTATGTAGATCATCTTATTCCGCCTTTAACATTTCTTACTATTATCTTAATATATTCACCAGCGAGAAATTACTGTGTACATTTATTAAAAACAATACAGTTCAATAATTTTAAGCATTATGTAACGATAGTAATGACGATGATCGTACTGCTTATATATCTTGCAGTATTAAATTTAGTTTTACCACATGGGCTTGGGGTGAATGAATCTAATATAGTAATAGAGCCTACTAAAAGTGAAATCATTTTATACATAGTTGTACTCACCACTTTTGCACCGATTTGGGAAGAACTTTTATTTCGGGGGATGTTTTTCACAAAATTATCTCAGCGCTTTTCTACACTTACTAGTATTGTTATAAGTGCTTTTATATTTACTTTAGGACATCCACTTACAGTAGGGAGTGTTTGATATATTTTTGGTGGCGGTATATGTTTAGCCTATACGTATAAGAAAACAAATAACTTACTCGTCCCATGGGGGATTCATTTATTAAATAATGCATTTTTTATATTAGTAAATTTTCAACTGTAAAAAGACGCCTTTTGAAAAGGGCGTCTTTCGTATTTTGTAGAAATGGATTTACATGTACTGTGTAGAGGAAAGGTAATACGAAATATGGATAGTTTCATGTGAAACATTTTATTATCAAATATACAAAATAATTAACTTAGTGTATTAAACATATCATTCATAAGTATTCTAATATATTTAAAAGTAAAATGGAATAATAAACAGGTAATTGTCGGAATAGATTCGATTTCCGTTCATTTTTATGAAATATATGTACTTTTTGTTAGATTCCTTCTTTTTATTTCTATAAAATACACGTATGTAGAAATGAGAAAAGGATGATGTACGTGAGGGACACTGTTTTACAAGAAACAATTTCTCCGCAACAGTTACATACAGTCGTTCAAAAGAATACGGCGTATTATGACTTTAAGTGGGGAAAAGTAGAAAATCCAGCGCAAGGAAATACGTGGAATTGGGTAGCCTTTTTCTTCCCGACTTTTTGGTTAGCTTATCGTAAAATGTATAAGTTATTTATTATACTTACTTTATTGGCGATACCTAGTATACTTATCCCCCCTTTTATAGACATTCCAGATGGGATTTTTTTATCAATTGGTCTAGTTTTTCAATTAGGAATGATAATATTCACTGGATGGCAAGGAAACCGTTTATATTATAAGCATGTTGTTCGTATTTTACATAAGGAAGAAAATATGCCTGATCATGAGAAGGCGTATTACTTACAATCAAAGGGTGGCGCTAGTTTTGCTGGTATGGTTGGTTTTCAGGTTATAGTTGGAATCGTGTTTGGTGGAGCTATGTTTGGACTTTCCCTTTTACCAACTGAGCCGAATATTAAAAATGTCGTTCGTTCAAGTAGTGAAGGTGTTACTTTAGAGATTATGACGGATAATCCAACTTGGAAGTTTGTGAAGAAAGAAAAAGATTATGACGTAATAGAGTTTACTGGTTATGATTATACAGAGAAGAAAAACGTGAAAATTAAATTTGCTGTTTATTTTAGTGAAGACTATTTTGAATGGCAAGAAGTATATGAAAATAATAAGAAGTTAAGTGAAGAAGAGTTAGAAGAGTATCAATTTTACATTGAAGAAAATAGTTGGAGTTTTTATTGAGAACTCGTTCATTTTGAAAAGAAGAATCTTGTGAGGGTTCTTCTTTTTTCATTGGAAACGGTATATGAATTGAAATTTTGTAAAATACAATAAAAAATGAGAATTTGAGGTAGGCTTGTCAATAACGTAAGACTATGGCACTATAAAGAAATGCTATACAAATTTTATTTATCGAGATGTAAACATCAATTTTGATTTTTACGTATAAATAATGAACGGAGGAAATGAATTTATGGCTACTTTACCAAATTGTCCAAAATGTAATTCAGAATATACGTATGAGGATGGCGTTCTTTTCGTATGTCCAGAATGTGCTCATGAGTGGGGCCAAGAAGCAGAAGCTGAAAATAATGATGGTGCAAAAGTTGTAAAAGATGCGAACGGAAACGTTCTTCAAGACGGCGATGCTGTTACTGTTATTAAAGATTTAAAGGTAAAAGGAACTTCTTCAGTTGTGAAGATCGGTACGAAAGTAAAGAGTATCCGTCTAGTTGATGGCGATCACGATATCGATTGCAAAATCGACGGTTTCGGAGCAATGAAGTTAAAATCACAATTCGTGAAGAAGGCGTAAGTAAAAGAGGAGGCGAATAGGCCTCCTCTTTTTATTATGTCATTTTTTGTCGGTAAGTCGATATTCCTTGTCGAATCGCCGATATATTTCAAAAATCGTTGATATATTTTGAGTTATGATAGATATATTCGAAAAATCGTCGATATAATTTCACTCACCGAGAACGGTGCATCATTTACCAAGCGAGAGGTACGATTCATTTCACGCCATAGTCAATCTCTTTCAAATGACACCGCTTATTAAAGAATGTTTTATATCCAAGCTGTAAGAAGATAATAACAGCAAAGGCAGTGCTTCCTGAAATACCAAGTATAATGGCGATTTGATATTGAATGGCTGTAAATGGTGATACACCAGATAAGATTTGACCAGTCATCATGCCTGGTAAGCTTATAATCCCCATTCCGACCATAGAATTGATTGTTGGTAAAATAGCAGAGTCAAAAGCGTCTCGTATGAGCGGCGCAGCGGCTTCTTTCGGTGTTGCGCCAAGCATAAGTGAGCCTTCAATTTGACCTCTTTGCGATTTCATATTATTTAAGAACGTATTTGCACCGAGAGAAACACCTGTCATCGCATTCCCAACTAACATTCCCGTAATCGGAACGATATATTGCGGCGCATACCAAGGATCATGACCGATAATAACAAAGATAAATAGTAGAAGTGGCCCAATTGATCCGGCAACCATGGAAAGCGCGGCTACTCGTTTTAATTCTTTAGACATCGGGATGTTAACCCGTTTATAAATATTAAAAATTGCAAAGGTAGTAATAGAAGTAATAAGAGCAATTGTATAAAATGGATTACTATTTTCAAATACGTATGTAAGGACATATGCAACAAGTACGAGCTGAATCGTCATACGGAATGTTGCGAGCGCAATTTGTTTTTCACGCGGAATCCCTTTTAATTTTACAAGTCCAATTAAAATAAGAATAAAAATATATGCAGCGGCAAGTTGCCAAATTTGGAGTTCAATAACGCCCTTCAATTGAGAGCACTTCCTTTCTAGTTGCACCGTTTGTTTTACTAATTTCAATAATATCGTCTGCAATTTTTTCTGGAAGTTGTTGTGAGTGTGTAATGAAGATAACTGTTTTTTTCTTTTCTCTTGCTAGCATAGTAAATTGTTTCATAACGCGGCGTTCTGTATCGCTATCTAGTGCCGAGGTTGGTTCATCTAATAAATAAACAGGTGGATCCATAAGTACGATACGTGCAAAAGCAAGTCGTTGTTTTTCTCCGCCTGATAATGAATCAGCGTTGTCTTCTAAATTTTTTTCTAAGCTAACAGTCGTTAATGCGCTTCGCAAGGCATCGTCATTTGGAAATGGTTTTTCAGAAAAACGAAGTCCCATTAATAGATTGTCTTTAATCGTTCCATCAAAAATAGGTGGCGTTTGCCCAAGCATGACTACGTCACGTCGTAATTGAATAGGAGGATAATCAGAAATCAGTTTTCCGTTATATTTAATTGTACCGGATGTTGGAGATTGCAAATCATTTAGCATGCGGAGCAATGTACTTTTTCCGCTCCCACTCTCACCGATAATACATGTGATTTTTTCTTTTTGAATCTGTAAATAAGGAATTTGTAGTATATCTTTATATGTAACGTCTTTTAATATAAACATAGATGGCTCCTTTCTGATTCTAGTTCTATCGTATCAAAAAAGGGAGGATAAAGGTTATAAAGAGCAACGTTTTTTCTTCGTCTTGAGTTCTATTAATAAGTTAAGTAAACGATCTAATTCTTGGCTGAAAGAAATCACTTTATCATGAGTGAATCCGTACTTTTCAACGAGATAGATCAATTCTTTCTTCTTCGCTTCTATTCGATCGTTTAGTTTCGTTAAGTTCATAAGTGAAATGGAATACCTCCTGTAAAAGTATTTACAACATAAAAAATAAGACCGAATGACTTCGGTCTTAAAGGAAATAATAAAACAACTTATAAATAGCATACACTGTTTATCAATAGTTTTTAATATAAAAATGAAAAATAAATCATTATTCATATTGAGAAAGATGTGTCTGATAATTATATTTTAACTCATAAAAGAGACTGCCTATTTAGTAGACAGTCTGTAAAGTATTAACCTTTATGATACTTGTACATCCAAAGAAGACCGGATTTTAATAATCTCGGTACACGTCCCATTAATGGTTGGTTTGCAAGTAAACCAAAGCCGTGCTTCTTACCAAGAGAGCCGAGAACACCTTTTAATTTAATTACAGGTAGTTCGTCAGGAAGTGGTTCATTATTCCAACGTTTTAATAATATTTGGACAATTTGCTCTCCTTGACCTTCAGCAAGTTGTGCAGATGGAGCGTGTGGAAGTGCTGCGCAATCTCCTACAACATACACGTGCTCGTTATTTGGAATATTGTGATATTTTGTTAAAACAACCCGTCCGCTACCATCTTGTTCAACTGGAAGGTTTCGAACAACTTCATTTGCTTGAATACCAGCTGTCCAGACGATTGCATCACATTCAAGTGGTTCATCGTGGTTGTACACAATATTTGGTTCTACTTTTGTAATGTTAGAGTTTCGTATAATAGTAACCTTATGTTTTACGAACCATTCTTCTACGTATCTACTTAATTTCTCTGGATATGGGAATAGAATTCTATCTTTTCGATCAAATAAGTGAATTTTTAAATCAGAACGGCTTTCGCGAAGTTCACTTGCAACTTCAACGCCACTTAATCCAGCCCCAACGACAGCTACTGTTGCGTTTGGTTCTAGACTATTTAATTGTTCATATGTCTTACGTGTTTGTTCAATCGATTGTAGGCTATGTGTATATTCCTTCGCCCCAGGAACGTTATGATATTTATCCTCACAGCCAAGACCGATAATTAAATCATCATATGGGATTGCTTCGCCGCCATCGAGATGAACAGCTTTTTCTTCGAGATCAATATTTGTTATTGTGCCGTATTGAATATTGAGGCGTGGGTGCTCGGGAAACGGTATACGAATATGTGTTTCTGAAATAGTACCCGCAACTAATGCATAGTATTCAGTTTTGAAGCAATGGTATGGTACTTTGTCGATTAATGTCACTTGTACATCATCTGGAAGTTGGTTGCTTGGAAGTAGCCGCTGCAGAATTCTCATTCCACCGTAGCCGCCACCTAGTATTACGAGGTGTTTCATGATGGATTACCCCTTTTCTGTTGAAATATCCCCTAATCATACAATTTTATATTAATAAAATATTTTGACTTTACTCAATCAAATTATATCGAATTTGTGAACAAATAACAATGCATGAATGAATACTCTGTTGTACAATAAGAAGAAAAGTAAAGTAAACTGTTTTTCCTTTTTAATTACTATTTCATTGCGAGCAGCATGTTATATAAAATAAGTCCATCTACTTTGAAGTGAAATAGTGAAGTAACTAAATAGTTTAGAATGTATAACGAAAACAACAAGAGACAGCTTAGTTTTCTTCTTATAGATAGTCAGAAGGTAATTTGTTTTGTAGTACAGGGGGGAGAATTTTGATTAAACCATTAATTGAATTTTGTGTAGGTAACCTTGCGAGTGGTTCACAAGCAGCTTTAGAGAAATTAGAAAAAGATCCGAATTTAGATGTAATGGAATATGGTTGTTTAGGATATTGTGGTATTTGTTTTGAAGGGCCGTTTGCACTTGTAAATGGTGAAGTCGTACAAGGTGCTACAGTAGAAGAACTTGTCCATAATGTATATGAGTATTTGGATGAAAATCCAATGTTTTAAGGTGTTGCAATCAGCAGCACCTTTTTCTATTAGATAAAATCTTCTTTCGCGGGGAGGATAATATTGTATGTAAATAAAAAAGGCCCTTGTAGAAGGGCTTTTTTCTTACACAATTTGTGCAAGAATGGCTCATCGCCAAATGTTGTCAAATATGAGAAACGGGGGACATTCATATTGTGTTCTAAAAGCGTGCATTTTATACTTAAAATAACAAACTATTTTTGGAGTGAATACAAATGAGCCAATTTTCTTTTACAAAAATGCATGGTCTTGGCAATAGTTATATATATGTAAATATGTTTGAAGAACAAATTCCTGAAGAAGATTTAGTTCTTGTGGCGGAAAAGGTTTCAAATATTAATACTGGTATTGGAGCAGATGGAATGATTTTAATTTGTCCATCTGACGTAGCTCCGGTGAAAATGCGCATGTTTAATAATGATGGTTCAGAAGGAAAGAGCTGTGGTAACGGTTTACGCTGCGTAGCGAAATATGCGTATGAGCATAAACTAGTAGAAGAAACAGTTTTCAAAATTGAAACGTTAGCTGGTATTGTAACAGCGGAAGTAACGGTAGAAGAAGGGAAAGTTACATTAGCGAAAATCGATATGGGAGCACCGCGTTTAACACGTGCAGAAATACCGATGCTTGGTGAAGGTGAAACACCATTTATTCGTGAAAACTTCTTATACAATAATCATCGTTATGCATTTACAGCTGTTTCAATGGGGAATCCGCATGCGGTTATTTTTGTTGATGATGTAGAGCAAGCACCTCTTACAACACTTGGTCCAGTCCTGGAGACACATGAAATGTTCCCAGAGCGAGTAAATGTTGAATTCGTCGAAATTTTGAATGATGCAGAGATGAACTTCCGTGTTTGGGAACGTGGATCTGGTGTAACACAAGCTTGCGGAACAGGGGCGTGTGCTGCAGTTGTAGCCTCTATTTTAAATGGGAAAATGGAACATGGTAAGGAAATTACAGTTCATTTAGCTGGCGGCGATTTAATGATTGCATGGACAGAAGAAGGCAATGTGTTAATGAAAGGACCAGCAGAAGTAATTTGCCGCGGAGTGTATGAGTACAAGATAGAAGCGTAAAGATGTATAATAGAATGAGAACAGAAAGGATGGTGTATTTCATGATTGAAGTAACAGAACAAGCAGCTTTTCAAATTAAAGATATGTTAAAAGATGCTGAAGATGGAGAGAAGTACGTGCGCCTTGCTGTACATGGCGGCGGATGTACTGGCCTTTCTTACGGGTTAGGATTTGAAGTAGAACCAAAAGAAGACGACACAGTTCTTGAGTTTTTCGGTGTTGAATTTGTTATCGATACAGAAAGTGCTCCGATTGTTAAAGGAGTAAAAATTGATTATAAACAATCTATGCTTGGCGGTGGATTCACAATCGACAATCCAAACGCAATCGCATCATGCGGATGTGGATCATCTTTCCGTACAGCATCGAATGCTGGTAAGCCAGAAGAGTGCTAAGTTTTTAGCCGAAATAGAAAAAGACCTTTTTAGCGATGGAATACAATCGTTAGGGAGGTCTTTTCTTTTGCCATAAAAGTCCAATTGGTAAGGGCTGATTAAAGTTTTACTTTATCTTTGCATAGATGCAAGTATCAGTTAGTTGTTTGCCGTCAGCTGAAAGGTCTTCATTACGTAATATCCCTTCAAGCTCAAAACCTAATTTTTTAGGAATCGCACGACTTTTCGTGTTATTACGTTCACATCGTATTTCAATCCTTCTAAATTTGAATAACTGAAACCCAAGGTTTATTAACGTATTTACTACTTCTGTCATATATCCATTGCCACTAAATTGCGTGTTAATCCAGTATCCAATTTCACATTTAGAAACCTTCCAATCAATTCCGTGAAGGCTAGCAGTTCCAATAAAATCATTCGTCTCCTTATGGTAGATAAGATAGCGAAAGCTTTCTCTTTTCAAAAAATCTATATGCGCATTTCTCAGGAGAATTTCCGTTTCTTCAACAGTAGGAATTGACTGGAATAAAAGCAACCACTGCTTTAATTCACTAATTGAATCTTTAATAGCTTCGTGTACTATATTCCCTTCACCAGCTTGAAGTGGTGCCCGAAGAATGAGTCTGTCTGTTTCTATTTGTAACGGAACATCTAATAAAATAGGATTCATCTTATTTCACCTCTCGAAAACTAGAAAACAATAAATATATATTCAATTCATCATTTAGAAATCCCTTTTCATATATTGAAGACGAAACTGCCAGTTGGTACAAAAAAATAGATGCTGAAGTAGCTTTAAGTTGTTCAACTTACGCATTATTATTTATTTGAGCTTCTTTTAAAGTTCTCTTTTTTCGAGTTATAATTGAAGGGTAGAAAGAGGGGATATATGCTGGAGAATATTTTTGAATTTATATTGAAGTACGTTATAGGTCCTATTCTTAGATTTATAAGATACCTCGTGATAGATATTATAATAGAAGGTGTAATAAACGGTATAAGGAAATTACGTGATAAAATCCGTGATAAGTGGCGAAACTGGCGTGAAAGACGTTATTGGCGGTAATAGATACATAAAAAATTGGCAGTAAAGAGATAGAGGATAAAAAGCCTTAAGGGAGATGATTAATTCATTTCCTCTAAGGCTTTTATAATGAAGTAGCAGCTCATCCGAATTTAGAATCGGTACTCTCATTCCAATTGGTGATGGGATGACAGTTTCTAAAGTGAAGAAATAATTATTATCTTACAAAAGTGTAATGTTCATGTCATGTTTTTGAATTTCTTCTTTAAGCTCTGGGCTTTAAGATAAGAATATAAGAAAAAACATATGAGGTGAAGGAAATGAAAAGATACATTGCACTGTTTAGTATTTTAGTTGTATTCGCAAGTCTGTTAGTTGGTTGTGATATTAACCGTATGGGTAAAGATGAGTACTACGTTCAAATTACAGTAGATGGAAAAGAAGTTCATAGTAAAGCTGATAATGGTCAAAAATTTAAAGATTATGAATATAAGCTAACTGGCTTTGATAAAGACGGTAAAGAGAAAGAATTAGAATTTACTGCACAAAAAAACTTACGTAAAGATGCATTCCTACGTGTATATCATTCAGATAAAAAAGGTGTATCAGCTTGGGAAGAAGTAAAGAAAGATGAGCTTCCTGCGAAAGTGAAAGAAAAATTAAGTGTGAAATAAGACAGAAGAAGGAATTGACGAACAGGGTCAATTCCTTTTTATATTCTCAAAATCCTCTTCTGAAATGACTTTAAATCCATGTCTTTTGAATAAAGCAGTTGTTACCCCGTAACCAGTTTGCTTATTCCCGTTAAATTCTCCAGTGTAAATCGTAGAACTACCACAAGATGGACTACGTTCTTTCAAAATAATATATTCAGGATGTAAACCTTTCATTTGTTCTAGAGCTTTATAAGCGCCATTTACAAATGCTTCTGTGACATCTTCACCGTCTTTTGTCATCACTTTTGCTTTTCCATCCAAAACGTCATCGCCATTCCCGCCAATAATTTCAGCTGAAGGACGAGGCGTTGGCAATCCTCCTAATACTTCAGGGCAAACAAGTAAGGTATCTTCTCTTTGTAATAACGCCTCTATTTTTGAAACGAGATTGTCATTTCCATCATACCGACAAGCGATACCACCTAAACAAGCGCTAATTACGATCATATTTTCATCTCCACTAAAAAAATATTAAATATCACGCCAATTTCTCTTCCTGCTTCTTACCTATAAATGAGGTGATAAAAATGGGAAGCTTATATAGCTTAATGAAACCATATAGTGAATTTCGAAGTAAAGAAGAGTTTAATACATACCAAAAACAAGTTTTGAAGTGCTATCGATTTCAATTGAATAAAACGGATGTTATTATTATTCATTTTTTAGGAAAGTATGCAGTGAATGAGAAACAGAAAACAGTGGGAGTTGCTTGTCCGTTAATGGAGACGATTGCGACGAATATTGGAAAAAGTATTCGTACAGTACGCCGTTCAATTGCAAAATTAGAGGAACTAGGAATTATAAAGCGTGTTGCGACAAAAGAAAGACATAAGCGCGGCGGATATAGTGCGAACTTATATGTATTTCTTACATCTGCAATTGACCGCATGGATGACCGTATGAAACTGTCCGCATGTGAAAGTGAGGATCGTGCAGATGGCTGTAGTAAAAATGAGCAAAAAAGTGAAGGGGAAACAATTCTTTTTAAAAACATTCCACAAATAAAAGAGAATAGAAAAGAAACGTACGAGCTTGATGAGACGTATTGCCGTCACGATATACCGAAGCCTTTTATATACGCACTTGTGCCGATGACGCGTAATCCGAAGAAGATTAATATATTTTGGAGTAAGGTGGAACTTGCATATAAAAAGAGCGGGTTACTAGAGCAAGGTGTTTTACTGGAGCAAATATTAGCGGATGAAGAAGTGTATGGAAACTTCATTTGGCGAGTAAAGAGTGTTGTGAGAGCGTATAAATACGGGGAAATCCGTAAAAATGTGAAGGCGCTTCTATATAGTACAGTGCGGGATCTATTTTTAGAGGTTGGATTAGAATGGGGAGCAGCTGTGAGAAGGAGTAAGGGGATAACGTTATTTAATCCGTTTAAAAAAGAGCCATGCGTATAATACATGACTCCAAGTAGTTAATCAAACTTCCTTACAACTGGAACACGAATCGCTACAAATAGTACGAAGACGATAACGGCGATTGCACCGCTTTTCATAACGGTTACGATTGGAATTCCTATTGCAAGTGCGATTGATGTGAATGCATAAGAGAGTGGGATAAAGCCCATTGATGATAGCATAAGCAAACTCATTACGCGCCCCATCATTTCTTCTTTTACTGTCGATTGAATCATCGCCATAAGCGGAACGATAGCCATTGCGATTGTAATACCGTAAAACATGCCAGCTAATAATGCTTGCCATAGTACAGTGCTAAAGTTGATGGATAAGAAGAATACACCAGACAGTAGCATCATGATAATGCAAAATAGACCGCGTCTACGATTAATATTTTTTAAACCGACAATGACAGCGCCTATTGCCATTCCGCCCCCTACAGATGCTTCTAAGTAACTAAACTGAAGCGAGTCACCGTGCAGAACATTTTTAACGAAAAGCGGGAAACCGACTTGCATCGGACCGATTAAAAATAAGTTTAAAAAGGCACTACAAATAAGGAAGGTTGAAAGGAATGGTGATTCCTTTACATATAAGATTCCTTCTTTAATAGAAGTGAACATGCCTTTGTCTGTATTTTGCTGTTCTGGCATCGTAAATTGTATTTTTTGAACGAGTATGGCTGCGACGATTAGTAATAAAATCGTGATCGAAAAGATCGTTTCATAGTTCGTAAATTTAATAAGAATTCCGCCAAGTACAGGGCCTAGGATGACCGATGCTTGATTTGACATTTGTGTAAGTGAGTTTGCTTGTGTTAAACGGCTTTTTTCTACAAGTTCAGGCAAGATAGATCCATCAGCTGACCAGAAAAAAGCATCAGCAAGCCCGAAGAATAAAGCGAATAAAGCAAATGTATATAGTGTTACATCACCTACGATGAACCATGTAAGGATGGTTGCGACGAGAATAGCACGAATAATATTAGAATAAAACATAATGTTTTTTTTCGGGAATTTATCAGCTACAGCACCGCCGATAATCATAAAAATAAGCCTTGGAACACTAAGAGCTACAAAAACAACACCGAGTGAAGCCTCAAGGTTTAATGTTTTTGCTATGTACCACGTTTGTGAAAAAGTAAAAAAGGCTAAAGCAAAACTTGAAAAAAGAGTAGCTGCCCAAAGAAAAAGGAAATTCGTATTTTTTAATAACGGTTTCGCATTTTCTTTTAAAGCAGATTTATTTTGTTGTAGTTCCTCCATATTGCTTCCTTTCTATGTGACAAATTTAAACTGAAAAACCTGTTAACAATCACTTTATACAGTTTCTAATATTTCTATACTGCACTTTCTCATTGTAGACAATAATGTTGGGTTTGCACAGTGGCTATTTAACGACAAAAAAGAAGATACCAAATGGTATCTTCTTTTTTGTCGTTCAGGCTAATGCAATATAAATATCTAATTGTACGTTGTTTGGATCTGTTGCTTTTTCATCATAAAGCTCAAAGTCTGTTGTAAAAGCACGTTTGTTTTCTTTTGACCATTTCCAAATATATTCCCAAGCCTCACAAACGACTTCAGCAACTGGTCCCTTTCTCGTTGTAAATACCGCATACGTAGCGGCAGGTATTGTTAAAATTGTCATATTTTCAGGAACGTCTTCTAATGAAGAAACGGGCATACCGATTGTAAATTGATATGTACCAGTTTCATCTGATTCGTAATTTGAGTAGAAAGCGAATGTTTCTTTCGTTTGTTGATTTGGGATGTGATGCATCATTTGTTCTTGGAAGTAGCGGTTCCAAAGTTGTGGGATTTTTCCTTCAGTAGATGCCTCTATTTCATTTGTCGTCGTAATCGAAACGCCGATTGCTTGGAAAGCTTCTTTTTTTACTATAATAGGTTCTTTCATTTTAAAATATCCCCCTTATCAAATAGAACGTTTGTTCTTATTTATTGTAACATATTTTGGAAGGATACGGTAGCACAATAACAAAAGAACTCCTTTTACGTAAAAGGAGTTCTTTTCATTTCTATATTAAAACATACTAGAGCTGTGCATCGGTTGAAGTTTTGCATTTGGATCGAAGTAAGCTTTTGCATTGTTTACTGCTGTTGGTGCTTCACCGAAGCCGCAAGCAATGAGTTTTACTTTTCCTTCATATGTACAAATGTCACCAGCAGCATATATGCCAGGAATATTTGTTTCCATTTTCGAGTTCACGAGAATGCTGTTTTTTTGTATATCTAAGCCCCAGTTTTTGATTGGGCCAAGAGAGGAAACGAAGCCGTAGTTTACGATGACATCATCAACATCGATGATAATTTTTTCTTCTGTTTTTACATGCTGAAGAACGACTTGTTCAATGTTGTCATCACCAATGAGTTCTACTGGTATGTACGGTGTGCTTACTTCTGCACGAGAATTCATTAAGCTTTCTACGCTATGTTCATGTGCACGGAACTTATCACGGCGATGAACGATTGTAACTTTTTCAGCGATCGGCTCTAACATCATTGTCCAATCGACAGCTGAGTCGCCGCCGCCAAATACTACGACGCGCTTACCAGCAAATTTATTCATATCATCAACGAAATAATGTAAGTTTTTCTTTTCATACTTTGCTGTATCTTCTAATTCTAAGCGGCGTGGTTGGAAAGCACCATTGCCAGCAGTAATAATAACTGATTTAGAATAGTGAGTTTGCTTATTCGTAACAAGTTTAAATATACCGTCAGCTTGTTTCTCAAGCGTATCAACAGCTTCTTCTAAGCAAACGGTTGGATCAAATTTTTTCATTTGCTCTTTTAAGTTATCAACTAGTTCTTGTGCGCGCACTTTTGGAAATCCAGCTACATCATAAATGTATTTTTCAGGGTAGAGTGCGGATAATTGTCCTCCAAGTTGAGGTAAGCTTTCAATGATTTTTACACTTGCTTGTCTCATACCGCCATAAAATGCTGTGAACAGCCCTGTTGGACCACCACCAATAATTGTTATGTCGTAAACTTTTTGATTTTCTGCCACTTTCATTCCCCCTATAGATGGAATTTTGATATTGATTTCATATATTGTTCATATGTACACGAAAATCCTGCAAATGATGACACTTTCAAATAAATGATAGCATATTTGAGTTCATAATACTTCTGAAAACGACTGAATTGTGTGTAAGTTTTCGCATAGATGCTTTTTTAATTGTATAAAATATGGTGAAAGGAAAATACATGAAAAAAAGGCTGAAAAACCCTTGAAAACGCTATGTTATTTTAAAATATTGATAATTCTCCAGACGCTTGAATTCTGGAATAAAACCGACTAATATAGGGAAGTATTATGTTAAATTTCTATGACAAAATTCGTACGATTTTTTGACTGCGTTTTGTTATGATATAGAATGTGATAAATTCCACATTCTTGACAAATATAGTTTTTAGTACTTGGTATTATTTTTCATTACTATTATATAAAGAAAAGGGTTGTGATTTGGTGAAGACTCCAAAAATCGTAGTTTTAGGTGCAGGTTATGGCGGGATGATTACGACTGTTCGTCTGCAAAAAGCATTATCTGTAAATGAAGCTGAAATTACGTTAGTAAACAACAACAGCTATCACTACCAAGCGACTTGGTTACATGAGAGCGCAGCTGGTACATTACAAGATGAAAAAATCTGTCTAGATATTCAAGACGTTATTGATACAAATAAAGTGAACTTTGTACAAGACACAGTAGTAGAAATTAAAGCTGCTGAAAAACGCATCATCTTAAAAGACGGCGAGCTAGAGTATGACTACTTAGTAATCGGTCTTGGTTTCGAATCAGAAACATTCGGAATTACAGGATTAAAAGAGCATGCATTCTCAATTGCTAACATTAATGCAACTCGTGAAATTCGTGAGCATATGGAAGCTAGTTTCGCTAAATATGCAACTGAAAAGCGCGATGAGTTAGTAACAATCGTTGTTGGTGGTGCTGGATTTACTGGTATCGAGTACGTAGGTGAGCTTGCAAACCGTGTTCCTGAACTTTGCAAAGAGTATAATGTACCACGTGAAAAAGCACGTATCATCTGTGTAGAAGCTGCTCCAACAGCACTTCCAGGTTTCGATCCGGCATTAGTAGAATACGCTGTAAAACAACTTGAGAAAAAAGGTGTAGAATTCCGCATCGGTACAGCAATTAAAGAAGCAACTGAAGAAGGTATTATCGTTGCAAACGGCGATGATACTGAATTAATTAAGTCTGAAACAGTAGTTTGGGCTGCGGGTGTTCGTGGTAACGGTATTGTAGAAGAGTCTGGCTTTGAAGCAATGCGCGGACGTGTGAAAGTTGATGAGTACATGCACGCTCCAGGATACGAAGATGTATTTATGGTTGGTGACGCAGCGTTAATCATTAACGAAGAAATTAATCGTCCATACCCACCAACGGCACAAATCGCAATTCAAGAAGGTTACAACATTGCACACAACTTAACTGTGTTAGTTCGTGGTAAAGGCGAAATGAAAAAATTCGCATTCGACAATAAAGGATCTGTATGTTCTTTAGGTCATGACGATGCAATGGGCGTTGTTATGGGCAAAAAGTTAACAGGTTGGAAAGCTTCCTTCATGAAGAAAGTTATCGATAACCGTTACCTATTCTTATTAGGTGGACCTTTATTAGTTCTTAAAAAAGGTAAATTAAAGTTCTTTTAATATATAATAGAAAAAGCAGAAACGGCTAAGAGCTGTTTCTGCTTTTTTCATTTTAAAAATATAGTATAATATATAAAAAAGAAAGAATATTCTGTCCGTTCTAATAGAGGAGGGTATTACATCATGGAGAAGCGAGGGAAAGTATGGCTAGCTGTTGGTGGCTTAGTAGCTACAAAAGATGGCAGGTGGCTGTTCGTTAAGAAAAAATACAGTGGATTAAAGGGGAAATGGTCTTTGCCGGCTGGTTTTGTAAATGAAGGTGAGACGGTTGATGAAGCTGTGAAACGTGAAGTGTTAGAAGAGACAGGTATCGTCGCTCATGTGAAGGGGATCATTGGTGTTCGATCGGGCGTGATTCGCAATGAGATTAGTGATAATATGATTATTTTCCTTTTGGAGCCTGAAGGAGAAAACATTATTGTACAGGAGAAGGAATTGTCTGAAGTAGCATTTTTACATCCAGATACGATTGCGGACGATCCAAATACGTCTCTACTTATCAAATATTTGTTTGAAGGAAGATCAGAACTACATCTTGAGATGAACAAAACATTAGATCCAGGAGAGCAATTTGGTTATACAGCCTATCATGTATTTACGGTGCATGCGAAGGAGAGGGAGAAAGAGTGAGTATACCAGTACTACTTATTTCAATGATGTTATTTTTCATTTTGTTTTTTGGAATTGGATTTTTACTCAACATGATATTGCGAGCGACATGGGTAATGGTTATTGTATATCCGATTGTTTGTATACTTATTATTAATAAGGCGAGTGTGTGGGATTATTTTTCAAAGCCGAAAGAAACATTCTCTTCATTTGGGACAAGTGTATCGCATTTAGGGCAGGCAGATGTGTTTATTCTATCTACTGGATTAGTAGGTGCTGCTTTAGCCGGAATTGTCATTAAGAAACTGCGGAAAAGCGGATATCAAATGTTTTAATCTCCAATTCATTTGGGGATTATTTTTTTGCATATTCCTTCATCGTATAGGGAATGATTAACGATGAAGGAGTGTGGAATATAAAAATGTTAAAACGATATTGTATTCGCATTATGATGACTTGTTTACTTGTATCCGCATTATGCGTAACATGGAATGCTTTCACAGGAGTTTCTTTATTAGAGATTGTAAAGAAATATGAGGGAACGAGTGCAAAAGAAGTACATGCAGCAGAAGTTAAGAGAAATGTTGCTCCGAGTAAAGAAGTGATAAATGCTTTAGAGCAGGCAAACGACTGGTCTAAATATCGTTCAATTGAAATGACTGCAACAGGTTATACGTCGGGAATTGAGTCAACTGGTAAGAGACCGGGACATCCGGAGTATGGTATTACATATTCAGGAGTTAAGGTGAAAAGGGATTTATATTCCACAATCGCTGCGGACTTACGCGTATTCCCAATTGGAACGATTCTATTCGTACCAGGTTATGGGTACGGTGTAGTAGCTGATAAGGGCGGTGCAATAAAAGGAAACCGTCTTGATCTGTATTATGATACGGTGAAAGATGTTTATAGCCAATGGGGTAAGAAAAAAGTGAATGTGTATGTAGTGAAAGTCGGAAATGGTAAGTTTTCAGAAGAAGAGTTAACGATGTTAAATCAAGACGAAACGATGCAAGTGTTTCGTGGTCAATATTTAAAACAAAGATAGTCTAGTGGTAATTACGCTAGACTTTTTATTTTATAAATAGAAGAAATATGGATTATATAGGATGTAACAGAAGTTAGAATTGTCGCATTTTATCGAAAATAAAGTTATAATAAAGGCAGAGTAGAGAAATTTAGGGGGTCTGAACATGTTTCAAGTACAAAAAGAATTAGCAAGCCATGAAGCGGTAATCGTTGCCTTATTTGAAGAAGAGAAAACGAGTGGTTTTGTACAAGAACTGGACAAAGCTTTTGAAGGACAATTACAAGTTTTATTAGAAGAGAAAGAACTTTCTACTAAGAAGAAAGCTATTTCAAAAGTACATAGTTTAGGAAAAACAAATGTGAAACGTTATTATTTCGTTGGTTTAGGTAAGAAAGAATCTTATACGACGGAAACGTTACGTGCTGCTCTTGGTAAGGCGTTTAAAACGTTACAAGCAGCAAAAGTACAAGATACAGCAATCTTGCTTGATTCTTTCGTAACGGAGAAATTAGATGCGATTGATGTAGCTCATATTGCAGCAGAAGTACAAGGTCTTGGTACATATGAGTTACAAACGTATAAATCAGATAAAAAGGATCGTGTAGAGTTAGAGAAGTTCACGGCTATTACAGCGGAAGATGCACAGGAAATTGAAGCTGCATTAACAGTTGGCTACGTGCATGGACGCGCAACAAATTCGGCTCGTACACTTGTAAATATGCCACCAAACGTATTAACAGCGACGAAGCTTGCTGAGTATGCTGTTGAGTTAGCGGAAAAGTATGATATGGATTATAAAGTTCTTGAGAAAGAAGAGATGGAAGATCTTGGTATGGGTGCGTTACTTGCAGTAAACCAAGGTAGTACAGAGCCGCCAAAAATGATTGTTCTTATTTATAAAGGAAAAGAAGAGTGGACAGATGTCATTGGATTTGTTGGAAAAGGAATCACATACGATACAGGTGGTTATTCTTTAAAACCACGTGAAGGCATGGTCGGTATGAAAGGTGATATGGGCGGTGCTGCTGCTGTATTAGGTGCGATGGAAATTATCGGTGAACTTCGCCCAGAGCAAAATGTGATCGCTGTTATTCCATCAACTGATAACGTTGTAAGTGGTACAGCATTTAAGCCAGACGATGTAATTACATCTATGAGCGGAAAAACAATTGAAGTATTAAATACAGATGCAGAAGGTCGCCTTGCGTTAGCGGACGGTATTACGTATGCGAAAAAACTAGGTGCAAACTACCTTATTGATGTTGCGACATTAACAGGCGGTGTAATTGTTGCACTTGGAAATCATACGACAGGCGCAATGACAAACAATGAAGAGTTGTTTGAGCAAGTGCTAGAAGCTTCTATGGAAACGGATGAATCAATTTGGCAATTACCGATTTTTGATCGTGATAAAGAACGCGTTCGAAACAGTAAGTTTGCTGATTTAAATAACTCACCAGGCCGTGAAGGACATGCGGTTATGGCAGGTACATTCCTAGGTGAATTTGCTGAAGATACACCTTGGGTACACTTAGACATCGCTGGAACATCTGAAACGTCAGGAGCGCATGATTTAGGGCCAGCTGGAGCAACAGGTGCAATGGTACGTACACTTGCAACGTTTGTTGAAAGGTTTAGTGATGGAGAATAAGCAAAAAGATAAAGGTGAATGGTTGTTACAATTTATAAGCAATCATAAATGAAATAATAGCAAAGAAGATAATTGCATTGTTATTACTATGAGAAGTAAGTTTTTGATAACTGAATATTTTTATGAAGATTTTCCATATAAATTATTATTTTGTTTTAAACATTTATCCTGTAGTTTGATCCAAAGAAAATGACCTCCAAATGAATCGTAGATTCGTTCGAAGGTCATTTTTTAATAGTTTATTGATTATATCCGACAATTTTATTTGTATCGATATCGACGTACACTTCAACGTTTTTGGGATAGGACGAATCAGATGGGAAATGCACGAGGTAGACACTTCTCCCTTCATATTCTTCATTAAATTGATGGCTATTATGTTTATGCAATATTGTTTTGATCATTGTTGCATTTTCCCAATCACCGATAATATATTGCTTTTCTTGATTGGATAGTTGATTCCAAACTGCCTTTTTTATGCCTTTTTCTGTTTCTTGATTTTGATAGGAAATGTCTTTCGAATTATTCGTATCGATGCAACCTGTAAAAGTGAAGCATACGAAGAGTATTATAATAAATTGCTGTAATATGTTCTTCATGGCTAGCATATCGCCTCCCTGTTCCCATACACTTCAATTAGCAGAAAGAAAATTCCTGCTATGCGAGGAAATATAAGTGTATTATATGTTTCATAATGAAAATGTATATAAGGTTCCATCTAAGGCAAATGAGGTTATACCAGTTTCCTCAGATACAACAAAAATAAGTGCATCACTGACTTCAGAGAGTCCAATTGCTGCGCGGTGACGTGTTCCTAACTTTCGGTTGGATGTCAAAGCTTGTTGCGATAAGGGTAGTATATTTGCTGCTGATATAATATGGTTATTATTTACAAGAACAGCACCGTCATGAAGTGAGTTTCCAGGGTAAAAAATAGATTCTAGTAACGGAACTGTTAAATGAGCCTGAATTTCTATACCAGATTGGATATA
Source organism: Bacillus cereus group sp. N14 (assembly GCF_016483555.1). Classification (NCBI taxonomy): domain Bacteria; kingdom Bacillati; phylum Bacillota; class Bacilli; order Caryophanales; family Bacillaceae; genus Bacillus; species Bacillus cereus group sp. N14. The sequence goes on along the minus strand of NZ_JAEHBQ010000009.1, from coordinate 38,229 downwards.
TGCTTCTAATGATTTTTCTCTTTCTATAATAATAAGAGCTCCATGGCGTTTTTGAGATAATTGCCTGATTGCAGTTAATAGTTGGATATAGCAATCTGTATATGGTGATAAATATGTTTTGAGATAGTAAGAAGCGGTTGTTGATTGAATTTGTAATAGTAATTTATGTATATCTTCGACTTTACATAAAAGGCATTTATCATTGTTCTCTAATGTGTTTTGCATATCTTGAAGTGCAAGGGAAATATCTTTGATAATCTCTTGGATATGTTGTTGTATTTCTGGTTTAAGCGCCCATTCTTGCATTGTACCTCACCTTATTCGAGAATATATTTATGTATAGCTTTTCAATTTATACAAAAAGTATTCATAAGGGGTGCTGTTTTATACATTTAATGTAAAAGTTTTTGTGAGTATTAAATATAGTATTGAGGAAAATATCATTTTCACCATATAATTAAATTGTGTTTGATTGAGAGGAGAGAATTTAAAATGGAATGGAAAAAAGAATATGAACGCTGGAATACATTTGCTAGTTTGGATATAGAGTTAAAACAAGAGTTAGAGGAAATGAAACAAGATGTAAAGAAAATTGAAGACAGTTTCTACAAAAATTTAGAATTTGGTACAGGCGGTATGCGTGGTGAACTTGGTGCTGGAACAAACCGTTTGAACGTATATACAGTACGTAAGGCGACAGAAGGTTTAGCTCAATTTATTGAGAAACAAGGAGAGGAAGCAAAAGCACGTGGTGTTGTTGTTGCGTATGATTCTCGTCATAAATCTCCAGAGTTTGCAATGGAAGTAGCTGCAACACTTGGTGCCCACGGTATCACAACATATGTGTTTGAAAGCTTACGCCCAACGCCAGTGCTTTCTTTCGCAGTTCGTCATTTACATACAGTAAGTGGAATCGTTCTTACGGCAAGCCATAATCCGCCTGAATATAACGGGTATAAAGTATACGGTGAAGATGGTGGACAATTGCCTCCAAAAGAAGCTGATGAGTTAATTAGCTATGTAAATGCAGTAGAAGATGAGTTAACAGTTGAAGTAGCTGACGTGGAGCAATTAAAAGCTAATGGTTTATTACATATTATTGGACAAGAAGTAGATGATGCATATGCAGCAGAATTGAACAATGTCATTATTAATAAAGAAATGGTGCAAAAGGTTGGTAAGGACTTAAAGATCGTCTTTACACCATTACACGGAACATCAAATATTTCTGTACGCCGTGGTTTAGAAGAAGTTGGATTTACAGATGTAACGGTTGTAAAAGAACAAGAGTTACCAGATCCAAACTTCTCTACAGTGAAATCACCGAATCCAGAAGAGCACGCAGCGTTTGAGTATGCAATTCGTGACGGTGAAAAAATTGGCGCAGATGTGTTAATCGCAACTGATCCTGATGCAGACCGTTTAGGAGTAGCAGTTCGCAATCATGATGGTGAGTTCCAAGTGTTAACTGGTAACCAAACAGGTGCATTAATGCTTGATTACTTACTATCTCAAAAGAAAGAAAACGGAACGCTTCCAGAGAACGGTGTTGTATTAAAAACAATCGTAACGTCTGAAATTGGTCGCACAATTGCGAAAGCGTACGGTTTAGATACAGTTGATACGTTAACTGGATTTAAATTTATTGGCGAGAAAATTAAGCAGTATGAAGAAAGCGGACAATATGAATTCCAATTCGGTTACGAGGAAAGTTATGGTTATTTAATTAAGCCATTCTGTCGTGATAAAGATGCTGTTCAATCTGTTTTATTCGCATGTGAGGTTGCTGCATATTATAAGGCGCAAGGAAAGACATTGTATGATGGATTGCTTGAAGTGTTTGAAAAACATGGTTATTTCCGTGAGGGGCTTGTGTCATTGACCTTAAAAGGAAAAGATGGCGCAGAACAAATTCAAAACTTGATGACAACATTCCGTGAAAATTGTCCTGTAGAAGTAGCTGGTTTAAAAGTTACAATTGCTGAAGATTATAAAGCAAGCTTGAGAACAAAAATTATAGGGGATGGAACAGAGGAAATACATTTACCAAAATCAAATGTGTTAAAGTATTACCTTGAGGATGGTTCTTGGTTCTGTTTACGTCCGTCTGGGACAGAACCTAAAATCAAATTTTATTTTGGGGTACAGGGAAGTACGCTACAACATAGTGAAGAAAAGCTTGAAAGTATAAAGAATGATATTATGAACCGAGTTCAATAATATATTAAAAAGCATGAGCATTAGGTGCTCATGCTTTTTTTTTTGGAAACTTGGAGTAAATGTTTCTTGTTCGAATTTTTATTAACGTTGGGTTTTATTGTCATAAATTGGATTTGATCGATAAATGCATTTAATTAAGTTCAGAATGAAATTTTGGATCAATTATGTTAAAATTTGTTTCGTGTGTATATAAACTAAAAATGGCAATTTGTAAAAAAGTGATGATATAACTATCAATTTAAAAAAAAGAGAGTTGAGTGTATGAAAGCATCAATAAAGCATTATATATTTTTACATGTTGCCTTTTTTTTATACTCTATCATAATGGTGTATATGAAATGGGCGGCAAACTTTTCAGTTGGATCAATTTCTTTTTTTATTGCCTACATGATTCTTGTAATTCTTTTATTTGGATACGCAATTATTTGGCAGCAAGTTATTAAACCATTTGAAATATCTAAAGCGTATTCACATCGGGGAGTCATTATTTTATGGGGACTATTATGGTCGGTGGTGTTCTTCGGTGATACAATAAAATGGAATAACTTGGTTGGTGCAGTCATTATTATTATAGGGATTGTCGTGGTGGTAAAAGATGAATAAATTTGTGTTGCTTTACATTTTTGGAGTTGTTTTAGCAAACTATTCGCAAATTTTATTAAAGAAGGCAACATTATCGAATTATGATACAAAGTGGAAAGAATATGTAAATCGCTACGTAATTGTAGGATATTCTTTATTTGTAATTAACGCTGGATTAAATGTAATTGCCTTGAAAGGTGTTCCATTAAAACAAGCGCCTGTTATTGAATCGCTTAGTTATATTTTTATTTTAATATTCAGTTGGTATTTTCTTGGTGAAAAGATAACTAAAAGGAAGATAGTCGGAAATCTGATTATTATTATAGGCATTATTGTGTTTTGCATTCAGTAAAAGTCATTTTTCGTGCATCTACTGTATGCCGATATTTAGAAAATAATATAATCGAGGTGTTTGTAGCATGATAGGAAGAAAAAAGATATTTTTATCTTTTTTTATAGTTTTTTGTGCAGTTTTATATGTGTTTTTGACGGGACCTATACACACTGTAAATAAGAGTCTTGTTTATAGCAAATATAAGATGATTGATTTAGCGCAAGGTGAAGAAGTGCGTCAAGAGATTCATTTTGCAGGTGAAAATCCAAAGCATTTGCTGTTACCTCTTACAAGTGAAAGTTATCATAAAAACGCTGTGTTAGAGTATGAGCTCTCGGCTAAAGGGAAAATCGTGAGTAAAGAAAGAGTCGATTTAAAAACATGGGGCGGAGAAAACTATATTAAGGATCCTCATTTTAAGAGCAGTATTATAATTCCTATTGAAAAAGACATAAATAAAGATGCTGTCTTGAAAGTAAAAATAGTAGAAGCTGAAAATGGCGAAAAAGTTACTATTCGTACAGGGGCATCGTTGTCTCCAGATGGAAAATTGACTGTTAATGGTAAAGAAGAAAGTGGACAAGCGATAGGTGCAAAGGTAGCATACGATCAGCTTGATTGGTTTAAGGTTGGAAAAGCAGTTGTTACTGCATTAGCTACTTTATTAGCTTTATTCCTTATTGGTAATAACACAGTTAAAAATTTTGTTGTTGTTACCGGAATAATGGGGGTTATGTTCAGTTTCAATAATCCACTCTTTGAGGCAACTGATGAAAACTTCCATTTTGCAAAAGCGTATGATATTAGCTTAGGTAATCTTCTCTCTACAAAACAGGGAGATAAAGTGGGCGTTAACTTACCAGAGAATATTGATGATATGCCACGCCCGAATCAATTTGAAACAACTTATGGGTTATTGGCAAATGGCGAAAGATACGATAGGGCTAAGAGTGATATTTGGGATACGTATACATTTGCAGATAAAACGAATTTTGTAGAGCAACCCACAACAGCTGTTTATACACCAATTCCTTATATTCCACAAGCTCTTGGCTTAATTATTGCTAATCTATTGGGGCTAAAAGCTTTTAGTGCGCTAATGTTAGGAAGGATTTTTAATTTAGCTGTGTATATTGCTTTGAGTGCTCTTGCGATAAAAATTATTCCAAGGTTGAAAAATACGTTAGCATTTTTAGCGGCATTTCCATTGTTTGTATCATTGGGTGCGTCGTTTTCAGCAGATGCAATGCTGATGGGGTTAAATTACCTGTTTATTGCTGTAATGTTGCAGAAGCTTATGCGTTCTGAAAAGAATACGTTAGGAATTAAAGATTTTATTATTCCAATTGTTTTATTAATCTTAATAGTATTATGTAAATTTACGTATTGGCCGTTATCATTCTTGATTTTTGCGTTTATTGGAAGGGATTTATTCCGTACAAAAATGCAAGGTGTTATGTCATTTTTATTACTGGCAGGAATACCAGGTTTGATAATGAGTTCTTGGAACCTATTCGTAATGAAATTTGTGGGAACTATTAATCCAAATGAAAAAATTAATCCTGTTGGTCAATTGAAGTTTATACTAGAGCATCCAGTTGAAGTAATGAAAGCTTTCTTTGGAACATTTGAAAGTGGAATGAGCATGTGGATGAACATGCTAAATCAAGTTGGATGGGTAACTCATTTAATGAGTGGTATTGTGCTTATTAGTATGATAGGACTTGTAATGACAGCCATTTTTGATTATAGCGAAGATGGATTTAAATTACGTAACTTCGATTATGCAGTCTTTATACTCACAATTGTAAGTGTAGTTGGACTAGTTATGTTAAGCTTATATTTAACATGGTCTGAAGTTGGTGCAGATTTCATTAGTGGTTTACAAGGAAGATATTTCTTACCTGTCATTCCAATTGTATTGTTCATATTTAATGAAAGAATGAATGTGAAACAACACTCAGAGTTAACAGCGCAACGCTCAGCCAGATTAGCATGTTGTATGCTATTGTATGCAAATGTGTTTATGCTAGGATATTTTTATTAAAATTAGTGGAGTGAGGGATTCCAATTGTTAAAAAAGAAGCTGATTATTATTCCTGCTTACAATGAATCAACGAACTTAATACACGTTGTAGAGGATATAGAGAAGAATGCTCCAGATTTTGATTATGTTATTATCAATGATTGCTCAAAAGATGATACAGAGCAAATATGTAAAGATAATAATTTTAATTATGTAAGTTTACCGATCAATTTAGGAATTGGTGGAGGCATGCAGACTGGTTATAAGTATGCTCAGCGCCATGGATATGATGTTGCGGTACAATTTGATGGTGATGGACAACATGATGCGGCCTATTTAGGAGCCCTTCTTAAAGAAATGGAAGATACGGGAGCAGATATGGTTATTGGCTCACGTTTTATTAATAAAGAAGGATTCCAGTCTTCATTTACTAGAAGAGTTGGGATTCGTTTCTTTGAAAAATTAATCAAAATTGTATCTGGAAAGAGAATAACGGATGCGACTTCTGGATTTAGAATGGTAAATCGTAAAATTATTAATGAATTTTGTGAGTACTATCCAAAAGACTATCCAGAGCCGGAAAGTATTGTTGCTGTAATTAGAAACAATTATGAAGTAAAAGAAGTTCCAGTACTTATGCGAGAAAGAATGGGTGGGACATCTTCAATAGTAAATTACAAAGCCATTTACTATATGATTAAAGTAACACTTGCGATTACAATTGATCGATTAAAACCTAAAAGAAAGGAGAATGCTTCGTGACAATTCGCCTTCAAATATTAATTATTTTAGGAGTTATAGTAGGATTAATTATTTTTACAAACTTAGTCCGTAAAGAAAAATTGGAATTGAAATATGTATTAACATGGTATGGAGTGTTAATCGGTATTTTAATGATTGGGATTTTCCCAAAATCAATTGATGTGGTTTCATATTTATTGGGAGTTGCTACACCGATAAATGCGCTATTCTTTTTTGGATTCCTTTTTGTAACATGTGTTTTATTTTTCTTAACTGTTGTAGTTTCGAGATCTTCCATTCGAATTAAAGAATTGACGCAAGTTATAGCTATTTATCAGCATGAAAATGAAAAAATGAAGCGAAAATTATTAACTCATAAAGAAAAAGAAGAAAAACAGAAAGTAACTGTATAATTAAATAGGTTGTATAAGCGAAGCAGAAATATACTGGATTTCTGCTTTTCTTATGTCACCTCCTTTATGGGTATCATAATAATGTTTTGGAGGAGAAGAAATGTTAAATATAAAAATAAGTGAGAAAATGTTTAAGGTTATCTCCTTAATATGTTTGTTAGGGGCAATTGGGTACTCGCTAGGATATCAAGTCCTATGGCCACTTTATAAAGAGCCTGCAATGTTAGGGTGGATGTTTGATGATTTTCATTTCTTTTACTATGCATTTCATACAATTTGGAATGATAATGCTATAAGCATGATGTATGATTTGGACCATCAAATGGAGACATTTCGTCAACTATATGGTGAAACAAAAGGTGCACTAGGATACTATATGTATCCACCACAGTTTGCTGTGTTTCTTTCGTGGTTCGCAGCATTTCCTTATGAAAAAGCACGCCTTTTATGGACCATGTTCAACAGCATATTATTCATATTAGGTGTATGTTTCGTAATACAAGCTGCGTATAAAGGAAGAGCAAAAGGGGTAAAGTATCTCTTGTTTTCTGCGGCTATTATTATTTATCCAGTATTTGCTGATTTTTATTGGGGACAATCCAATCGTTTAATCTTCTTTTTATTATGTTTAACATATTATTTTTATCAATCTAAACATAGGTGGTTGGCAGGGATTCCGATTGTTTTTGCTACTAGCTTTAAATTACTACCGGGTATTTTTCTTGTATACTTCCTATATAAGAAAGAGTGGAAGGTGTTTTTAAGCGCTGTGATTACAACGATTGTTACATCAGGGATTACCATTGCTATAGTTGGATGGAATGTAGCTTGGGAATATGTAACAAAAGATTTGTTTGTTGTAAATGAAATTAATGAAATGCATGGTGGAGCACCTTGGGATAGCTCATTTAAAGGAGTATTAAAGACATATTTCCCACACGATTCAATGAGTATAACTCACCTTGTGTATGTCGTAATACTATTAGCAATTACATTTCTAGTTATTAGAAAATGTAAAAAAGACAGCTCGTTGGAGTTTGTCCTTGTTACAGCGCTTATGCTGTTATTCTCACCTGTTGTTGAAGTACATTATCCTGTATTAATGATCATTGTAATCGTATATGTACTTTCACATATATTTAACAATTCATTAATAGAAGAATTCGTAGATGGTAATGTAATGTATAACATTAGTTTAGATGCAAAAAGTGTATGGCATGTAGTTGTTACGGCGGTTTCAATCAATATTTTGATGGATTCACCAGAAGGAATGAGTTACTTCATAGCCATGTTATTCCTGTTTTATGTATTATTAGGTCGTTACTATATTCAAAATAAAAAATAGGGTTTAGTAAAAGTTTACGTATAATTTGAAATTGTTATGGTGAAAAAATTAATTTATGTAATTTTAAAGATATATATTTACTTGGCCGTTCACATGTTTATTAACATGCACTTATTTAGCTTTTTTGCAAAAGGAAATAAGTCCATATTTGTCAGATTCGCTACGCTTTTTAGGACCAATTGTACGAAGGATACAGTAAAAAAAGGGGCTCATGAGTAGAGAATAAGGAGAAGCACATGAGAGATTAATAAGTAACCTTGACGAATAAAGAGACAATCATGTAGAATTTGTACGAAGTGTCTTTTGCAGTTAGTGAAGAAGTTAACATGTAAAAAACTTTAGTTTAATAAGAAAATTGATAGATATATAGTATAAAAGTTATACTCATTTGGATAAGAATGTATCCCATAAATATGGTTTGATAAGGGAAAAATAATAAAAATAACTACTGCTTGGACAAATATGAATATATACCAAAGATGAGAGAAAGAGGTTATAAGCATGAAAAAAGTAAGAAAAGCTATTATTCCTGCAGCTGGTCTTGGGACACGTTTTTTACCAGCTACAAAGGCACAGCCTAAAGAAATGTTACCAATTGTTGATAAACCAACAATCCAATATATCGTAGAAGAAGCTGTAGCGGCTGGTATTGAAGATATCATTATCGTTACAGGAAAAGGAAAACGTGCGATTGAAGATCATTTCGACAATGCATTTGAATTAGAGCAAAACTTATTAGAGAAGAAAAAATATGATTTACTTGAAAAAGTACAAGCATCTTCGAAAATGGTAGATATTCACTATATTCGTCAAAAAGAACCACAAGGTTTAGGACATGCAGTATGGTGTGCTCGTAAGTTCATCGGCGATGAGCCATTTGCTGTTCTTCTTGGTGATGATATTGTACAAGCTGAAAAACCTTGTTTAAAACAGCTTATCGATGAGTATGAGCATACACTTTCATCTGTGATCGGTGTGCAAACTGTTCCAGAAAATGAAACGCATCGCTATGGTATTATTGACCCATTAGAAAAAGAGGGTCGCCGTTATCAAGTGAAGCAATTTGTTGAAAAACCGGCTCTAGGTGAGGCACCTTCAAACTTAGCAATTATGGGGCGCTATGTGTTAACACCAGAAATATTCCGTTTCTTAGAAGAGCAGCATATTGGTGCTGGCGGTGAAATTCAATTAACAGATGCAATCCAAAAGCTAAACGAAATCCAACGTGTGTTTGCATACGATTTTGAAGGAAAGCGTTATGATGTTGGAGAGAAGTTAGGCTTTATTCAAACAACAATCGAAATGGCGTTACAACATGAAGAGTTAAAAGATGATTTATTAGCAATCATGGAAGAAATTGTGAACGGACAAAAAAATACTGTGAAAAATTAACTTATTTATAAATATGTGAGGTTAGACATAGTGAATTGGAGAAAGAGGTATTCTAAGATAAACATCCAGTTTACTATGTCTAATCTGTGCTTATAAGATGTTCTTTATGAGCAGGCTTGAAAAAGAAAGGAGCACCTTTTTTGAAGACTATTACTATATTGGTACCGGCATATAATGAAGAAGAGGTATTAGATCAATTATATAGTCGTTTAACAGGGGTATTTCAAGGCATTCCAAATTATAACTTTGAAATTTTGTTTGTTAACGATGGAAGTAAAGATCGTACGTTAGATATTATTAAGGAATTTAGAGTGAATGATAAGCGTATTTCGTACGTAGACTTATCACGAAATTTTGGGAAAGAAACAGCAATGATTGCGGGTCTGGATCATGCAATTGGAGATGCAGTAATTATCATTGATGCTGATTTACAAGATCCACCAGAATTAATCCCTGAAATGATTAAGTACTGGGAACAAGGGTATGATGATATTTATGCAAAACGACGCTCTCGTTCAGGTGAATCATGGGCGAAGAAATGGACAGCTGGTAAATTTTACAGCTTGCTAAAGAAAACAACAAGAATTCCGATCCAAGAAAATACAGGGGATTTTCGATTATTAGACCGTCGTTGTGTTGAGGCATTAAAGAAAATTCGTGAAACGCAGCGTTATACAAAAGGGATGTTTAGCTGGATTGGTTATAATAAGAAAGAAATTTTATTCGATCGTGACCCTCGTGCTGCAGGTGAAACAAAGTGGAACTATTTCAAATTAATGGATCTTGCTATTGAAGGAATTACATCCTTTACAACAGCGCCATTGCGCCTTGCATCGTTCATGGGATTTACTGTTTCATTCTTAGCTTTTATCTATATGATTTGGATTATTATTAAGACGCTAATGTATGGTGAGTCAGTAAGTGGATATCCATCTATGATGACAGCTATTCTATTTATCGGTGGTGTACAGTTAATTTCCATCGGTATTATTGGGGAATATTTAGGACGTATCTTCAATGAAACAAAACAACGTCCGCTATATTTTGTAGATGAATATAATGATGATAAAGTAACGAATATCGATGGCGATCAAAACATGGCGAAATTATACAGCGTAGAAGATCGTAAAGTAAAATCAAATCACTAGGGGATTAGAAGTGTGAATAATAAAGCGAAAGAAATCTTTAACTATTTACTTTTCGGTGGTTTAACGACGTTAATCAACATTGTGACGTATTTTATTTGTGCAACGTTAATTGGAATGGATTACAAAATAGCAACAACAATTGCTTGGATTGTATCGGTACTGTTTGCGTATATTACAAATAAGAAGTATGTATTTAACAGTCAACAAACAAGTTTTGCTCACGTAGTAAAAGAGTTTGTCTACTTTATGGGATTCCGTATTGTATCGTATTTCATTGATATCGCATCCATGATTGTTTTAATTGAATGGCTAGGTATGAATGATTTAGTAGCAAAAATTATTGCAAACGTTATTGTTGTGGTTGTTAATTATTTTGCGAGTAAATATATTATTTTTAAAAAGAAGACCGATATAGAAAACGGTCAAAATATATAAAAAACAATGGCTTGGCTCTATGCCGGCTATTGTTTTTTATACATAGAATTTGGTAATAAATGATTAATGAAGAATGATATGGAGGAGTATAATGCAAGCTCTGTTAGATTTGTTTAAGAAAAGGAAGTTTTTATATACTTTTGCTTTTTTACTTCCTTTTTCTATTTATGGTGTAGTTTTTATTTTACTGGGTGTTGCACCGTTTGGAGAAAAATCAATCCTTGTAACGGACTTACACACACAATATGTGCAGTTTTACACGTATTTATATGATGTGTTTAAAAATGGCAAAAGTATATTTTATAGTTGGGAAGGTGGAATGGGGTTAAACTTCATTGGAGTATTTGCTTATTATTTAGCTAGTCCTTTTTCACTACTCATTGTCCTGTTTGATCGTTCGCATATTCCAGAAGCGATTATGTTAATGACGTTATTAAAAACAGGATTAGCTGGTTTTACAATGACATATTATTTAAGTCATATGATGAAGCGTCGTGAAATTGCTATTACGCTATTCTCAACTTTTTATGCCTTAATGTCATTTGTAACAGTATATTCTTTCTGTGTAATGTGGTTAGATGCCATTTATTTACTACCCCTTATTATGTTAGGTATTGAAAAGCTAGTTACAGAAAAAAAATGGGTGTTATTCACATTTAGTTTAGCACTTACATTTATTACGAATTTTTATATTTCCTTTATGGTAGGGATTTTTACATTTATCTACTTTGTAGCACGTTATTGTGTGCTTTACGATATTCGAAATATAAAATTATTAATGCAAAGGTTCGTATGGTTCTGTCTTGGAACAGGATTGGCAGGTGGAATGTCTGCATTTATTACGCTACCAACATACATGGATTTAAAGAGCAACTTTGTTGAACGTACTAAGATTCCATTCTCTACAGCATTTAATTTTGATCCGTTTGATTTTTATGCACGATTCTTTAATGGCGTAATTGATACGACAGTAAATGGAATGCCAAACGTTTATGCAGGTGTTTTAACTGTATTACTCATTCCATTATTCTTTATTACAAAAAGAATTTCATTGAAAGAAAAGATTGTATATGGAAGCGTACTGTTATTCCTAATCCTTTCTTTTGAAATTCCGTTTTTAAATATCGCTTGGCATGGTTTTGAGCCACCAACGAATTTCCCGTATCGTTATTCATTTACATTCTCCTTTGTACTCATTTATGTAGCAGTTCGAACGTTTATGGTATTCGAAGAAGAATTAATACCAGCTTTAAAAAAGGTTGTATTGTTTAATATATTTATGCTGCTATTATTAGGAAAAGTTGCACCAAGTTATATGCAGTCAAATAAGATTGTAATTAATGCCTTTTTAATCATTATGTATGCATTATTGTTATTTGGAAAAGTTCGCTTGCGAAAAAATAAAGCGATTATCTCTTTGGCTTTATTCGCTATAGTGGGGCTAGATGTAGCAGCTAATACAGTATACATGGTTAAGTTAATGGGTTATGAATACGGATATATTAATCGTCAAGAATATGCTTCGCCGTATCCAAAATATGAAGAGACCATTCAGAAAGTAGCCGAACAGGACAAGGGGCTTTATCGCATGGAAACGACAAGAGGTGTTACATGGAATGATGCGCTACGTTTTGGATATAAGGGCGTAACACACTTCAATTCTGTGGCAAATGGTCACTTGAATTTATACATGCAAGATTTAGGTTATGGGTATCTAGAGGCATTAATTTTACAAAATGGTAAAGGGATTCTCTCTACTGATGCCTTGTTTGGTGTAAAATATATGATTTCTGATCAACCTTTAAGTAAATACGGATGGTCTGAAATCGATCATGTTGGAAGCAATTATGTATATGAGAATAAAAATGCGCTTTCGTTCGGATACATGGTAAATAAAGATGAATTTGATGTTAAAGGAAAAGATAAGTTGAAAGTACAAAGAATCAACTATACAAATTCCTTTGAGAAGCAAAACGAATTGATTGGTAAATTAGATGGGCAACAAGTTAGTTATTACCAACCGTTAAATCCACTTTCTGTAGAATATAATAATTTAGCAGTTGTAGAAACGAGAGAGAAAACGAAAAAAGATCTACAGGCTGAAACTGAAAAAATAGCTCAAACAAATCAAAAGCCAATCGAATTGGTTAAACAGCAGGATGGACAAAAAGCAAGTATTAAATATACATTTGATGTAAAAGGTAAGCAACAATTGTATACAAAATTACGTGTGGAACCAACTGATATTACAAAAGTATATGTAAATGGAAAATCACTTGGTAAAAAATTCACTGAATATCCTCGTTACTATTGGAACAATGGTATTTTAGATTTAGGATATTTTGATAATGAAAAAGTCGAGGTTGAAGTTGAAGTCAAAGGAAGTAGTCATTACGTTGAGTTGGAACAACAACTATTTTATGGACTTGATGTAGAAGCATTTGATAAGCGAGTAAATGTACTGAAACAACAGTCATTTGATGTAAAGAATTACACAAGTCGTACGGTATCAGGAAAAATTGATGTGAAGGAAGATAACTATTTATTCCTATCTATTCCATATGATAAAGGATGGAAGGCAACAGTTGATGGTAAAGAAGCTAAGTTACTTAAATTAAATGATGCATTCCTTGGATTAGATTTAGAAAAAGGAACGCATACAATCGAATTAAAGTATACTTCCCCAGGATTTGTAATGGGAGCAGTTGTTTCGTTTATTACTTTTGTTATCACATTACTAGGCGCTTTTATTGTATCAAGGAAACAGAAAAAAATATAATAAAAAAGGACTACTGATTATTTCAGTAGTCCTTTTTTATTATATATACATCCCGTAATGAGGAAGAAATACATCATGAAGACGGCATTTTCTAATATGTTATAAAAGGCACTTCCTATAATAGCACCAGCAACTAAACATAAGATAATGGGACTAAATATTGAATTTCTTCTTAGTTTCCAGAAAGTACTTAAAATTCCATATGCAAATATCGAACATAAAATGACTCCAATAAGTCCTGTTTCTGCTAGAATTTGGATGTATTGGTTGTCAGAATAAAAATTCCATGTAATATTGTACGATTTATAAATTGGTGACGAGTATGTTTGAGTAGCTGCGTCACCAAATGTACCGAAACCATAGCCGGTAATTGGTTTGTCACGGAAGATTTCTAATGCTTTCTGTACATAATATATTCGACCATCTTGCTTACTTAATTCTAATGTGTCCTCTGAGAGTGCTTCTGAAAAGCGTTTTGCACCTAGAGAATCTCCTTCTAAATAGTTTGTCATGAGAGAGATTCCAGTAGCGCATATAAATGAGATGGTTAGTATAGGGATTAATGCTTTCCAATACGGTATATTAAGATGGATAATGATATAAAGCACTCCAAAGGTTATTAACGTTAAAAATGCTCCGCGTGAATAGGTTAACCATAAAGTTGTCGCGATAATTGTTAGTCCTACATAGAGTGTGTACTTCATTCGTATGGAAGCATTTTTTAATAAATATAAAGAAGTAAGAAATGCAATCGTTAAATAAAGTGCAAGTTCATTTGGGCCACCAGCCATACCATATATACGAATTTTATTAGTAGGAGCTAGATCAAGATTTTTCCATACCTCTGGTAGTAACATACTACGAAGAGAAATTTTTTCAATTAAACCTTGAATAGAAATGATAATTGCAGCCACAAAAGTTACTTTTGCAAACAATATGAAATCATCTCGGGTGAACGACAATCGAGAGACGATATAGAATACAAAATAGTATAGTAGAAGGGTATGTAACTGCATGATTATTGCTACTAAAGATACATTGTTAATTAATCCTACAATCGCTCCGAATAAGCAAAATAGGAAATATGCGATTTCAAAGTAATGAAATGTAAAAAGTTTTGAAACTGTATTTCGATATTGAAAAATGATTTTGCATAATAGAGCGAGAATAATGAAAATCCCAATAAATTTAAACCCTGCATTGTAAGCAGATAAAAAGGGGCGCATTGGAATAAATAATAGTAAATAAGCAATACCGAGCTTTTCATCTCGAAATGCAGTTATTGCTAACAGTGCGGAAATGAATAGCCCGGTATAAGTTGCTGAAAATATTAATCCTACTATAATAAGGAAAATACTTAAAGTAATATAGTGAAATCGATTTAGCTGAATCATAATATATTAAGCCCCTTTAACATGATGATGGTATGCGGTAAATATGTTTCACCTCTTCTATCATTTTAGAGAAGGTGAAATGTTGTAAATAATATTCGCGTCCGCATTCTGCTAAAGAATAGTAGAGTTTGTCATCTTGTAATAATGTTGCCAGTGCAGTTGCCAATTGTTCGACATCTCCATATGGTATAGAAATACCAGATTGATTTGGAACAATAACTTCTGGTAATCCGCCAATATTTGTCGCAATCACAGGCTTTTTCATAGCAATCGCTTCAATTGCTACGTAGGATAGCCCCTCATTTTTAGAAGGAATTACGATGATATCGTGTGCACTATATTCTTTAATAATGTCATCTCGAAAACCTAATAAAGAAACGGAATCATTTAATTGTAAAGAAGTCACTAAGTCTTCTAATGGAGTTTTTAATGGACCATCTCCAATAATGTTACAGTGCCATTGTAAAGAAGGGTACTTTGTTTTTAGTTTTTGTAAGCCGTGTATTAAAAATGGTTGTCCTTTTTCTTCACTTAACCTCCCAATTACAGCGATTTTCATCGGTTTATGAACAGATGGTAAATTGTTTAAATAAGGATCCTCTAAGCCATTATAAATTATTTTTAATTTATCTTTCTGAACTCCTTTTTGAAGGAGTTGCTGTTTCATAAACTGTGAAATACAAATGATGGTGTCATTATAACGAGTGAATATATTATTGCACCATTTTAAAGGAAGTGACATGGGGACATCCACATGGTATGTCCAAATGACACGGATGGATGCCCCTAATAACTTTGCTAAAATTGCAATATAATTTTCACGTAAAAATTGTGCGTGAACAATATCTACTTGCTCTTTTGCAATTATTTCTTTTAGTTTCCATGCAGTTTTTATATCAAAAGGGTGTTTCATTTCTATTTGATATATGGGTATATTTAATGCTTCAAACCTATGTAAGAAAGGACCAGGAGTAGAATATACAAGAATACAACATTCTGGATCCATAGATTGAATTAAATCTAGGACGTATTTTTCTGATCCACCATCCCCAACATAATTCAAAAGGTACATAATTTTATTCATTTATATCATTCCTTTTACCTAAAAATAGCGATAGCAATTGTTGTAGTTCTTTAATCTTTAACATGTAAGTGACTAATAAGTAAACGATGGCGCCAATCGCTATTGCTAATAAAATAAGCAACTTTGTATCATGTGTAAAATGAAGCATCAGCTTGGAAGTAAACAAGCTGATAAAGGATGCCACAATGCATTTGAATAAAAAGCCACCGTAGTACAAGTTTACTGCTTCTTTCTCTTTCATGAATTTTTGGAACATCCATAATAGTATGATTACTGTACTAGCCGATGCTATTGACGTAGATAGAGCTGCACCAGCTAAGCCCATTTTGTTAACGAGTATAATACATAATATAACATTTATAATCATGGAAAAAATTGATGCGTACATAATATATCGATTCAATTTTAAAGAAAATAGTAAACGATCAAGTAAATCTTTTAAAGGTTGCATGAGAGCGGCTAGCGCATAAAATTGCAATGCAGTTGCTGTCATCATAATAGAATCTTTCCCGAATTCACCATAGTTATAAACAACTTTGACAATTTGTTCTGTAAAAAAGGTAAAATAAATAAAAACGGGAATAAATAAATATAATAATACTTTTATATTCGTTTCCATTAAATTTACGAAATCTTTCCATTTTGAGTCAGTTACATAACCGACAAATTTAGGATACATAACTGTTAAGACTGGAGCAGCGATTAATCCAAGAGGAATGAAGTATAATTTTTGGGAATAATTAAGGGCTGCAATAGATCCTTCTTCTAATCCAGATACTAGTGTACGATCCACAAGTAGATTAATTTGAATAGACATACTTGTAATGAAAGCAGGAATACTCAACTTAATCATCGTTTTTAAAGAAGGGTCTTTCCAATCGATTACAAATCGATAGCGATACCCCTCGCGCTTAGAAGCAAAATAAACAAGTGTATTTTGTACAATGTTTCCGATAATAACGCCTAATGCGAGTGCGTAAATTCCAATCCAATTAACAAGGGAAACAAATATAATAAGGGTAATACCATTTAATACAACCCATTGCATGCTTGTAATGCGAAATTTATGTAAACTGTTCAAATAAGCATTAAAAATATCAATCATGAATGTACAGAATACAGTTGGGAAAATGATTTGTAATAGGTAAGCTGATAATAAAGCTGTTTGCTCTGGGAGCCCATTTGCAAATATTGAAATAAATAAGTTCGGCTGTAGTTCAATGAGCAAAAGCGGAATGAAAAAAATAAGTAGAACAATGTTTAAAAAATTATTCATAAATCGATATGCTTTAAGGGAATCTTTTCCCTTTAACTCCATAAAGATAGGAATGAAAGAAAAGGCGAAGGCCCCTGTGATACCAGTAAAAACAATAGTTGGTATATTTAAAGCTACAACGTATGCATCAACGGCATGGTTTGTACCGAAATAAGCTCCAAGTGTGATTTCTTTTGCAAAGCCAAGTAGCTTTCCTAAAGCTGTCCCAAGCGTAAAAAATAGTGTTACTATGAGAAATCTTTTTGTATGTTCTTGAGAGGATTCTCTCCCCATCTATAATCAAATCCTTACTTTAGTTTAATTCTTTTTCAAGCATAATTTATTTGTATCTAAAAATCAAATATATATGAAGAATAGAAAGTGCTAACCATATGAAAAAAGAGGCTATCTTCCAATAGAAGGATAGCCTCTTTAGTACGTAATAAAAACCCGATTAGGGAAGGGGAATAATGATCAAGGGAAACGGTATCTCATGCAAATATCAAAAAAACAACTTATGAAACGAAGTGACTGTTTCGATAAGCAGAACGGCGTACAGCATAGTATATGCGAGGTGCGATAATAGCACCGATAATTGTAAATGCAATATCTTTTACTGCAAACCACATCATAATCATCCAAGCAGCTTTATAACTCATATTACCACCCATAAAGAAATTGACTGCCCCGTACATATAAGTAGTACCGATAATATAAGTTAAAATGATTCCTGTGAAAGAGGCAATTGCAAATGTACTGAATGTTGGTCGTTCTTTTTGTTCTACTAGTTTTCCGGATACGTAAGCAACGATAATAAATGCAATAATAAAACCACCAGTAGGATCTAAAAGTGCTCCAAATCCAGCTTTGAAGTTAGCGAAGATTGGTGCACCAGCTAAGCCAACGAGCATATACACAGTCATTGATAATGCGCCAAGTCTACTTCCAAGAAGAAGCCCTGCTAAAATTGCGAAAAATGGTTGCATAGATAATGGGATGCCCGCCACTTGCAGGAATGGTGCCCAAGATACAATATTTGCACCAATGGCCATAAGAGCGACGAACATGGCAGCTAATGCTAAATCTAAAACATGAAATCTCCTCATAATGTTAACCTCCTGTTGTTTTTAGGTTAACATTATCGTAGCGAAAATATTTACTTGTTGTCAATCAAAATATTTTGATAAGAAGGCTTCAAATAATCTCTTAGCAACGTATACGGAATACGAAATTGAGGAATTCCGCTTGAATAAGGAGCAATCTCATATAAAGGGAAATAAATGACGAGATTGTCCGGTTCTAAAAAGAAGTGGAACTTTTTCGTGCTCATGACCTTTTCAGTTGCATCGGGAAAATAAATGCCTTCATTTTGTTTAATTTGTCTTACGATTTCAGCGCGGATTACTTCTTTATATTTATCTTCTTGTTGAAATAAATCATCTAAGCGTAGTAACTTTTTTTCTTTTAAATCAAATGTGTTTGCCTTCCACGTATAAAGACCGTGTGCTCCGCCTGTATATTGATAGTAATTCAAATATAGGCTGAGTAAGGGTGGTTTATTTAAGGAAACTTTATAATCAACATTCGCCACGTACGGATGAAAAGGTGTGCTAGATCCTTCCGTTTCTTTATAATATTTTTTTGCGTCTTTTTCTAATTTGGTTTTAAATTTGTCAGTAGATTTTTTGTAATAGAAATTGAGCTTATTTTGAAATTTAGAATCGGAAAAATTGTGAAAAGAAGGTCTGTTAATTTGATATTCTATATAAGGTTTCTTACCTTTTTGTGTTACAGTCTGAACATCGATTGTCAGGTTGGATGCTTTGGCTGCTAGTGCACAATTTGGTACAATAGTCAGCAAGGAGAACATAAGCAGTAATATACAAAATTTCTGTTTCATTTAGGTGAAACCTCCTTATATAAGTGTTATAAGTAGTTTGAAAATAAATAGGTAAAATTATACATTCAATTAAAGTAAGAGAAGGAGGAAACGATATGGGAAAAACTTTAATGGATTCACTTGGAATTGAGTTGTTAGAGATGACAGAAGATAAGGTGGTTGCTACGATGCCTGTTGATGAGCGTACGCATCAGCCGTTTGGTTTTTTACACGGCGGTGCATCTCTTGCATTAGCAGAAACAGTAGCAAGTGTCGGTTCGTACAATTTAATTGATCAAGAGAAATGTATTTGTTTCGGTCTAGAAATTAATGCAAATCACATTCGCTCAAAGAAAGATGGGATTGTAACAGCGATCGGGACACCGATACATAGAGGACATTCAACGATGGTTTGGGATGTACGTATTATTGATGAGAATGATGATTTACTATGTATATCAAGATGTACAGTAGCAATTAAAGAAAAACGTGAAAAGTAAAAAGAGGCGGCTCAATAGAGCGCCTCTTTTTTATAATTAGAACTGGATTTTCTTCTCTAAGAAGCCTTTTAGCTCGCTAATTGGCATACGAACTTGTTCCATTGTGTCACGGTCACGTACTGTAACAGCTTTGTCTTCAACTGAGTCGAAGTCGTAAGTGATACAGAATGGTGTACCGATTTCGTCTTGACGACGGTAACGTTTACCGATAGAACCAGTTTCGTCAAAGTCTACCATGAAGTCTTTAGCTAGTTCTGCGAATACTTCAGTAGCACCTTCAGATAGCTTTTTAGATAATGGTAAGATAGCTGCTTTGTATGGTGCTAAAGCAGGGTGGAAACGAAGAACTGTACGAGAATCATTTTCTAATTGCTCTTCTTCATATGCATCACATAAGAATGCTAATGTTACGCGGTCAGCACCTAAAGATGGCTCGATGCAGTACGGTACGTAACGCTCATTCGTTTGTGGATCGATATAGTTAAAGTCTTCATTAGAGTGTTCCATGTGACGTTTTAAATCGAAGTCTGTACGAGATGCTACGCCCCATAGTTCGCCCCAACCGAATGGGAATCTAAATTCAATATCAGTTGTTGCGTTACTGTAATGAGATAATTCCTCTTCACCGTGGTCACGAAGACGCATGCTTTCTTCAGTCATACCAAGTGAAAGTAACCAGTTCTTACAAGTTTCACGCCAGAATGCGAACCATTCTAAATCTTCACCAGGCTTACAGAAGAATTCAAGTTCCATTTGTTCGAATTCACGTGTACGGAATGTGAAGTTACCAGGCGTGATTTCGTTACGGAAGCTCTTACCGATTTGGCCAATACCAAATGGAAGTTTTTTACGCATAGAGCGTTGTACGTTTTTAAAGTTTACGAAAATACCTTGTGCTGTTTCAGGACGAAGGAAGATTTCGTTCGTGCTAGACTCTGTAACACCTTGGAATGTTTTGAACATTAAGTTGAACTGACGGATTTCAGTGAACTCTTCACTACCACAATCAGGACATTTTACTTCATGTTCTTTCATTAGGTCAGCCATTTGGTCGAAAGTAAGACCATCAACAACCATTTCGATGCCTTTTGCATCTAATGCATCTTCAATTAATTTGTCAGCACGGTGACGCGCTTTACATTTTTTACAGTCGATCATTGGATCGTTGAAGTTACCAACGTGACCAGAAGCGATCCAAGTTTTTGGGTTCATTAAAATAGCTGCGTCTAAACCAACGTTGTATGGAGATTCTTGAATGAATTTTTTCCACCAAGCTTTTTTAACGTTATTTTTTAATTCGATTCCAAGTGGACCGTAATCCCAAGTGTTTGCAAGACCACCGTAAATTTCAGAACCAGGGAAAACAAAACCGCGATGTTTCGCTAAGTTTACAACTTGTTCCATTGAATACATAATAAAATCCTCCTTTTGAAAGTTAACGTATTGGCGATGACGTGCTCTGGTACTTGTGAAACGAGCGGTATATGCTTTGAAAAACATAAAAAAAACGCTCATCCCAAGGCTTAATTGCCTAGGGACGAGCGTTTGCCCGCGGTTCCACCCTAGTTGATACACAACAGGTGCATCCACTTTATCACGTATTGCTCGAGACTGCCGTTTCCTTGCGGCTTCAGGCTTTCACTATCCCTGAATCGCTTTTTGTGCAAGTACTTATAAGTCCGTCATCGCTACTTATATTAATAATAATGAACATATTCTAACACGTTCTTTTTTAAATCTCAATAGAGGAACGCGTCTATCTATGATAGAGTCTCGCCTATTTTTTCGTGATTTATTCCGTAATTTTGTTTAATGTGCTTGATTGCTTCACGTTTACTAAGCGAGGCAAGCTCGTTATTTTGTACGTATTCCCAAACGACATCGGGCTTTGTTTTTGCATATTCGCGAAGGACCCAGCCAATCGCTTTTTGAATGAAAAATTCTTTTGAAGAATGTAGTTGTCCAATAATCCAGAAAAGAAGTTCTTCATCCATCTTTTGTTTATATTTTAGCTGGAATAAAATAGCGGCGCGTTGTAACCATATGTTATCTGATGCAATCCATTTTGGAATATAGGCGGAAATTAATTCTGGATGTTTTAAAAAGATATTCCCTAAAAATGTAGGGACGATGCTATCGACAGAATCCCACCAAGATTTTGTTACAATGAGTTCTTCTAAAAACGGGATATGAGTTTCGTTTATATGCTTTTTATATTTTTGCATAATATCGAGTGCAGCCGCTTGAAATTCACGTTCTGGTAAGTCCCAAAGTTCACGCACGATGATTTGGAAGTCTTTTTGATCTGGGAGAGTATGTATTTGGATGACGTCTTTTAATAACTGTCTTCTCTCGGGAGTTTGAATGCCGAGAAACGGGAAGTGATTTTTCATATAACGTGCCATCGGTTCTGCTTTTTCCGGATTTTTGTGAGCTATGAAATGTTCTTGTAGTGCTTTTACAAATGGATGCATCAGTTGTTCTCCTCTCTAATTATCTTACTCTTATTATTATACAGAGAGTTTGGTTGAATTTTAAAACATAACTTGCAATGGAATGAAATATGTTGAGAGTAGAGAGGAGAGGATAAGATGGAAGATCAGGGTTTACTAGCAGGTTTCTTTGCTCTTAGTTTTGCGTTTATTCTTGTTGTATTGATTTGGGCAATTATTGCGTATTTATTAACGGCTTTTGCACTGTATACGATGGCGAAAAATGATGGTGCAACGGATGGTGCTCTTGCGTTTATTCCTTTTTTAAATAGTAAGATATGGGGGGATTTAGCGAAAGATAAATTACCGGATTTCTTAAAAGAAGAAGCAGGATGGAAAGTATTCGGCATATATGTCGCGTGTTTCATTTTTAACTTCGTACCAATTCTATATTTATTAGCAACAGCTGTATCGATTGTACTATCTATTTATCTTATCTACGCTATTTTAGACAGGTACGGAACGAATTCTATATTATTTACAATTATTCATACAATCACATTTTCGGTTTTCTTACCGATACACTTATTTATTATTCGGAATGAGCCGGTAAGATATAACGAGTAGATATATGCGGGGAGCTGTTTCGAAGATATTTTGGAACAGCTTTTTATCGGTAAATCGATATTTCGTTGACTAAGAAAAGAGGGCTGCCACATAGGACAGCCCTTTTTCTACTACATAAGGTAGCGTAAATAAATATAAATATGAGAAATGATTAATGAAACGATCATAATTGGGAAGCCGACTTTAAGGAATTCCATGTAGCTAAATTTATGGCCCTCACGACTTGCGATACCTGCAACGATTACGTTAGCAGAAGCTCCGATTAATGTTCCGTTTCCACCTAGACAAGCACCTAATGCTAATGCCCACCATAATACGTCGATTTGTGCGTCAGAAGGTGATAAACCTAGCCCAACTGCCATATCGTTAATAAGCGGAATCATTGTTGCAACGAATGGAATGTTATCAATTGTTGCCGAGGCGATACCAGATACCCATAAAATAAGGATAGATGCTTGAGAAATATCTCCGCCCGTTATTCCAATTACTTTTTGAGCTAAGGTTTTGATAAGCCCGATATCGATAAGTCCTCCAACGAGTACGAATAGTCCTGCGAAGAAGAAGATTGTTACCCACTCTACACTTGCGAATACTTCTTCAATTTCATGTTCTTTCACACCGATTAGCATAAGTACAGTAGCACCAGTTAAGGCAATGATAGCTGCATCAACATGGAAGATAGAATGAGTCATGAAACCTACGATTGTAAGTCCAAGTACTGTTAAAGATTTTTTCATTAATACTGGATCTTTAATGTATTGCTTTTCATCTAGACTCATTAATTTTTTAACTTGTACAGGATCAGCAATTAATTGTTTACGGTACATGAAGTAAAGTATTGTCGCTGTAACAGCAATAATAATGATTACGATAGGTGCTAAGTTGAATAAGAAAGCATTGAAATCTAAATGCTTATTTGCAGAACCAATCATAATATTTGGCGGATCACCAATTAATGTTGCTGTTCCTCCAATGTTTGAAAAAATAATTTCAGAAAGTAAATAAGGAACAGGATTTACTTGCAGTATGCGCGTAATAGATAAAGTAACTGGAACAACAAGAAGTACAGTTGTAACGTTATCTAAAAATGCGGAACCAAGCGCAGTAAGTAAGGAAAGTGAAATTAAAATTTTAATTGGATTTCCTTGCGCTCCTTTTGCTGCTTTAATGGCAACGTATTGGAAGACACCCGATTTACTCGTAATGTTCACCAAAATCATCATACCGATGAGTAGTGTAATCGTCCCCCATTCAATATGTTTCGTAAAGGCGTTGTGTAAATCAACGACCCCCATAATTACCATGAGTGCTGCACCAAGAAGTGCGATGACAGCGCGATTAATTTTTTCAGAAATAATAATGGCATATGTAATTAAAAAGACTGCGATAGCAAAATAATACTGCCAGTTTGCGAGCTCTTGCGTTGTTTCGTGCAAAACTCTCATCTCCTTTCATTCACTTTTCTTAGTGTGTCAAAAATTAACTAGATGAAACACACATAACGTCATTATAAAGTAGAAAAAAGGGGGATGTAAATGAAAGGGCTTATTTTGTCATATTTTCTGCATCGTTCATTTTTTCTTATTTTTAAAAATATTTGTGGGCATTTGACATATATATAAGATACATCCAATCTGAATATTTAAAATGGAATTAGCATTCGAGCTTGTTCGTGTAGGAGTGTCAAATAGAAAGGAATGACAAAGATGATAAGGAAGGGATCGTATGGATGAACAACAATTTTTATTTTTGGATTTTGAGTTTACGATGCCCCAGCACAGAAAAAAACCAAAAGGATTTTTCCCGGAAAT
Source organism: Bacillus cereus group sp. N14 (assembly GCF_016483555.1). NCBI lineage: Bacteria > Bacillati > Bacillota > Bacilli > Caryophanales > Bacillaceae > Bacillus > Bacillus cereus group sp. N14. The sequence continues at coordinate 13,832 of NZ_JAEHBQ010000009.1, read as the reverse complement.
CATTGAGGTAGGACTCGTTTCGGTTGTTGGCTGTAAGGTAGAAGACACGTATTCAGCTCATGTTAGGCCGAAAACTTTTCCTTCTTTAACGGATCGATGTAAGAAATTTTTAGGAATTAAACAAGAAGTCGTAGATAAAGGAATTTCGTTTCCAGAACTTGTTGAAAAACTTGCAGAATATGAAAGGAGATGTAAACCAACCATTGTTACGTGGGGAAATATGGATATGAAAGTGTTGAAGCATAATTGTGAAATGGCAAGAGTAGACTTTCCGTTCTTAGGACAGTGTCGTGATTTATCACTTGAGTATAAGAAGTTTTTTGGGGAGAGAAATCAAACAGGATTGTGGAAAGCAATTGAGGCATATGGAAAAGCAGGGACGGGTAAGCATCATTGTGCGCTAGATGATGCGATGACGACGTATAATATTTTTAAATTAGTAGAAAAAGATAAAGAGTATTTAGTGAAACCAGCACCTCCAACATTGGGAGAACTCGTTGATTTTTCAAAAGTGTTAAAGAAAGTGAGTACACAGTAACGACCAAATTGCACAGTATGTAATTTGGTCGTTTTGTTTTTTTAAAGTTTGTAGTCTTTTTTTAACTGCTCTAATGTTTCTAGACTACGAACCGAAAAAGGTGAATCATCTTCAGAAAATGAATTCATTTGAGTTTCTAATGCTAATTTGAGTGACTCTGTATACTCTGGAATTTCTCCTTCATATTTCTTCACCATTTGCTCTGGAATGTTCGTCTGTTCACGGAAAGCTAAAGCACGTCTTTCATGGAAAAATGGTACGTCAGCTTGTTTTACGTTATGTAAGTCACCTTGCACCGGATGTTTTAAAACAGCTAACACTTTTACGACGTAACTGCCAGGACGGCTATTTGTAACTTCGCCGATGTATTTGCCAGTTTTATAAATACCAGTAACGATTTCACCAATTTCAAATGTTTCTCTCATATTTTTCACCTCAAGTTTATAGTAAGGAAAGTGTGCGAAGGAGTCAAAGAAATCATTCGCTTTCGGAATGCCCCCTTGAGAATATGGATAGGTTCCACTATAATTTTATATTATATAACAGAAAATTCTGATGTTTTATAAATCCTCTAATAAGGAGTGTTCTATTTATATGATGCCTTTATATTTTCCGGAAGATAAAACAGAATATATTATTCCAGGGATTGTTTGCGTTCTATTTATCATTGGTGCCGTTGCTACGTGGCGTATGTTCATTCGTGTATCCAAACGAGAAGCGGAGCGGTTACAGAAAGTTGAAGAAAAACTTTTAGCGGAAAAGAAACAGTAACTCATTTTTGTATGTTTCCCTCCATGCTCGGACAATCTAAGGGCAGAATATATTTTGGAGGGAATAGAATGAAAAAACGGCTTTTTTTCAGTTGTTGTTTATTATTTCTGATGGCAGGTTGTGACCAAGGAAAGCCGAAAGAAATTGACGTGAAATTACATAATGCTTCAGGCGATGAAGTGGGGACTGCGAAAGTAGTGCAGCAAACAAGCGGAGTGAAAATCACGATTAAAGGGGAAGGGTTCGCACCTGGCCCGCACGGCATGCATGTACACGAAATTGGTGAGTGTAAAGCACCACGTTTTGAATCATCTGGTAATCATTTTAATCCTGATGATAAAAAGCATGGACTTCTTAATCCGAAGGGTGCAGAAAACGGTGATTTACCGAACGTAATTGCAGACGGTTCTGGAAAGATTAAAGCGGAAATCAATGCACCACATATAACGCTGGAAGAAGGAAAAACGACGATTCATAGAAAAGATGGAGCGTCTATTATTATTACAGAAAATGCTGATGATGGTATGACACAACCGACAGGTAAATCCGGTGATCGAATTGCTTGTGGTGTCATTGTAAAAAAAGCGTCGGATATGAAGAAAAAGTAAAAGCTACCGTGCATGGTAGCTTTTTTTGTGAAACGTAATTGAAAATATATCAGCGGTTATTGGGATATATCGATTTGCCAACAAGAATTGAGAAAGGAGGCTGCCCACGATTGATTAGGGGGCAGCCTCCTTTCTTATTCTGAAAACGTATGGCGCAGTCTGTTTAAAATTTCTTCTAAAACAGATCTTGGACAGCCGATGTTAATTCGAATATGTTCTTCGCCGCCTAATCCGTATTTCTCACCAGGTTCAACGATGATTTTCCCTTTTTCCTCAAGCAATGTGGTGCGTTCGTTTTGAGAAAGCTGTAGGCGAGAGCAATCAATCCATAATAAAAAGCTACCTTCTGGTTTCGTTACAGAAAGAGTAGGTATGTGATCTTTAATATATTTACAAGCGAATTGAGCGTTATCTTCTATATATAATCGAATTTCATTTAGCCAATCGTTACATTCTGTATAGGCACTTTGCATCGCTGTATAGGCAAATGTATTTAATCCGTGGAAACCTTGTCTATATTGGATAGATATAAAGGTTTGACGGAGTTTTTCGTTTGGAATGATAATAATCGATGCCTGTAATCCAGCGATATTAAATGTTTTACTCGGAGCCATACAAGTAATCGTGCGCGCTGCTAATTCTTCAGATAAAGAAGCAAATGGTGTATGAGTACGATCTCCGTAAATAATATCGGCATGAATTTCATCCGCAACAACGATTACATTATATTTTGTACATAACGTGCCAAGTTGTGTGAGTTCCTCTTTTGACCAAACACGCCCGATTGGATTGTGAGGACTACAAAGAAGCATGAGTTTGACGCCTTGTTGAAATTGCTTTTCTAAATGATCGAAGTCTATCACATATGTATCATTTTGTTTCTGTAAAGGACTCACGCATAATTGTCTGTTGTTTGTTGTGACCATTTCGAAAAATGGGGGATAAATAGGTGGTTGTACGAGAACGGATTCGTTTTCCTTTGTGAAGGCCTGTATGCTCGTACTAAGAGCTGGAACGATTCCCGCGCTAAAGACAATCCAATCTTTTTGAATATCCCAGTTGTACTGTTTTTTTGTCCAGTTACAAATAATATCTCCAATATTTTCGGGAGGAAGTGTATAGCCGAAAATAGGATGCTCGATACGTTTCTTTAAAGCAGTCTGAATTGGTTGTGGTACTTCAAAATCCATATCAGCAATCCAAGCATGGAGAAGTTCTTCGTTTTTATACGTATCCCACTTCGTACTATGAGTTCCACGTCGATTGACTGTTTTATGAAATAGTTGCATAAGTTTGCCCCCTTCTTCTGTAAACCGTTAAGTTATGAAAGTTCTCTCTCTTCTTATAGAATAGCTGATGTGATAGGATAAAGAAAAGTATTAAAAAGTGAAAAGGCGGGAAGCGAATGGGTACATATGAAAAGATGATAGAGGTTGTGAAGAATTGGGATCCGTTTCAAATGGGACCGGAGTTTTATGAAACAGAAGCGAGCGATGTTGTGAACGTCGTAAGTGTGTTCGACGATCCAAAATACATCGCAAAAAAGATTCAACATATATACTTTATGTCTTTTGAGGAAGTACCTGCGCTTGGAAAATGTGAGAAGTTAGCTGTGGAATTACTTGTAATAAAAGAAGGCGGAAGTTGTTCATTGTAGGCTGTCGGAATTTCCGACAGCCTTTTGTATTATTGTGCAGAAAAAGCGATAATTTCTTCATAAACAAGTTCAGGCTTTTCTTCAGGTAGTAAATGTCCTGTGTTTTCGTAAGAAATAAATTTCGAGTTTGGTAAATCTTTGTGTAGCCGATGACCTACATGTACAGGGACGACACGATCTTTTTCACCCCAAATGAGTAGTGTAGGTGTTTCAATTTTTTGTAATTCAGTTGAAGATAAATCACCTTCACGGTCTCTTATCATACGAGTTAAAGCAGGGAATATACGGTTGTCATAAAAAGGAGCGGAGTAACCCTCCTTCATTTCATCGTCAATTAATGAGTGATCATGAACGACATTCATTAAGTTATGAACAATGCCGCGCCGTATAATCCAGTTCTTTACGTATAAATGAAAGAACGGTAAATAAGAAGAGTATAGTAAAGGTAAGGTTGCGCGTGCTAAATAGCTAGAGCTGCATAGTAAAATTGTCTTTGAAATTAATTCAGGGCGTATACGGTTTACATAGAGAGAAATTTGTCCACCCATAGAATGCCCAACTAACACAATATTTGAGAGAGATAAATGTTCAATTAAATCGATAATAACCGTTGCTAAATTATGATAAGAATATTTAAAGAGATAAGACTTATCACTTTTTCCGAACGGTGGCAAATCAAGAGCTAGTACTGTTCCTGCTTTCGATAATAAAGGAATGAGGCGGCGGTAACTGAATGAGGAAGATAAAAAGCCGTGAACGAGTACGAAAGTAGGACGTTCCGTTTTGTTGTCATGTTCATACAATTCGTAATGAATAGTAGTGCCGCGAGTGGAAAAAGTGAAATAAGGACAAGTATATTCGTGATTCATTTTTTGTCACTCCATTGATTTTTGTTCATATCATCTCCAAGGCAGAAAAAAATATGTTAACAAAAAAAGGCAAGATGACGATGTCATCTTGCCTTTCGTTTATTCATCATTACCCGCGAACAATATTAGGCGGTGTTTTTCCTTGTAACCCTGCAACTAAATTTTCAGCGGCTGTCATAGCCATTTGCTGCCTAGTTTTTAACGTTGCAGATCCAATATGCGGTAAAGTCACGACATTTTGTAATGATAAGAGCGGATTATCTTTTTGAATCGGCTCTTGTGTAAACGTATCAATGCCTGCTGCAAAGATTTTCTTTTCTGTTAACGCTTGGATTAACGCTTCTTCATCTACTGTTTTTCCGCGAGAGGCATTAATGAAGATTGCTGTTTCTTTCATTAATGAAAATTCCTTTTCTCCGATAAGATGATACGTTTCATCTGTTAATGGAGTAAGAAGAACAATAAAATCAGATTGTTTGAGTAACGTCTGTAAATCACAATATGTAGCATCGAATTTTTGTTCAGCTTCTTCTTTACGGCGACGGTTATAATACAGAACATTCATATCAAATCCGAATTTCGCTCGTTTTGCAACGGCTTCTCCAATTCGTCCCATTCCGATAATACCGATTGTACTATGGTGTACATCCAGCCCGAAGTGCTCTTTTCCGATTTCGGCGTTCCATTCACCATTTTTCACGTAGGAGTCGAGTTCGCAGACGCGGCGACCAGCAGATAACATAAGAGCGAAAACAAGGTCTGCTACTGTATCATCTAATACATATGGTGTATTCGTTCCAATGACATTGCGCTTTTCCATTGCTTGTAAATCAAAATTATCGTAACCGACAGAAATGTTGCTTACTACTTTTAAGTTAGGAGCTACATTTAATAATTCTTCATTAATAGCAGATCCGAAATTTAATAATCCATCTTTATCTTGTATTTTCTCTAGTAGAACATCACGAGGTACCTTCTCATTTTGCTCCCATTTTTCATAATCACAGTGTTCTAATAAATAGTTTTCTACAAATGTTGGAACTGGTTCAGCAATATAAACTTTTGGTTTCACGGTTCCATCCCCTTTCGCTTTATCACGCATTTTTCCGCTGATTAAAGTTTCACTTTATTTTGACATAATTCACTAAAAAAATCTTCTTTTCAAACTGGAAAGGGTATTTGTATAATTTAGACACAAACGAAAAGGAAGGATGATTTATATGGTGACAGAAAAAGAATTAGAATTATTAGCTTGTCTTGAAAAAAGTAGTCGATTATCTGTAGATACATTAGCAAAGCTGTTAAATATAGAAGTAAAAGAAGTAAAGAAGATGGTTGAAAAATTAGAAGCGGAAAAGATTATTGTGGATTATGTAACACATATCGATTGGACGAAGGTAAAAGAACATACAGGTTTAACGGCGATGATCGATGTGAAAGTTACGCCAAAGCGCGGCGTTGGGTTCGATGCGGTTGCTGAACAAATTTATCGTTATTCAGAAGTGAAATCTGTGTATTTAATGTCAGGGACATACGATCTTTCTATTACATTAGAAGGAAAGACAATGGGAGAAGTAGCGATGTTTGTTTCTGAGAAATTAGCAACAATTGAATCTGTCGTTTCTACAACAACGCATTTCATTTTGAAAAAGTATAAACATGAGGGAATTATTTACGAAAAAAACGATGATGATAAGCGCATTGTGGTGACACCATGAAGCAATTTGAACTATCTAGAACGGCAGAAGCTTTACAACCATCTGGTATTCGAAAGTTTTTCGATTTAGCAGCAAATATGAAAGGTGTTATTTCTCTTGGAGTAGGAGAGCCTGACTTTGTTACACCTTGGAATGTAAGGCAAGCATGCATCCGTTCTTTAGAACAAGGATATACGTCATATACAGCAAATGCAGGATTATTGGAACTTCGTCAAGAAATAGCAAAGTATCTAAAAAAACAATTTGCAGTATCTTATGATCCGAACGATGAAATCATTGTTACAGTTGGAGCGAGTCAGGCGTTAGATGTAGCGATGCGCGCCATTATAAATCCTCATGATGAAGTACTCATTATTGAACCAAGTTTCGTTTCTTATGCACCGCTTGTGACATTAGCTGGAGGAGTTCCGGTTCCTGTGGCAACGACTTTAGAAAACGAGTTTAAAGTACAACCAGAACAAATTGAAGCAGCTATTACAGCGAAAACAAAGGCAATTTTGCTTTGTTCACCAAATAACCCAACAGGTGCAATGTTAAATAAATCCGAGCTTGAAGAAATAGCAGTGATTGTTGAAAAGTACAATTTAATCGTATTATCTGATGAAATTTATGCAGAGCTTGTATATGACGAAGTATATACAAGTTTCGCGAGTATTAAAAATATGCGCGAGCATACAATTTTAATTTCGGGATTTTCAAAAGGGTTTGCGATGACAGGATGGCGTCTCGGTATGATTGCAGCTCCTGTACAATTTTCGGAATTAATGCTCAAAATTCATCAATATTCCATGATGTGTGCACCGACAATGTCTCAGTTCGCAGCACTTGAAGCGTTACGCGCGGGGAATGATGAAGTAATTCGGATGAGAGATAGTTATAAGAAACGCCGTAATTTTATGACGACATCGTTTAATGAAATGGGTTTAACGTGTCATGTGCCGGGCGGAGCATTTTATGTCTTTCCTTCTATTTCTTCAACTGGACTATCTTCGGCAGAATTTGCAAAACGGTTATTATTAGAAGAAAAGGTGGCTGTTGTACCTGGAAGTGTATTTGGCGAAAGTGGTGAAGGATTTATTCGTTGCTCGTATGCAACATCGCTTGAACAACTTATGGAAGCAATGAAGAGAATGGAACGGTTTATAGAAAATAAAAAAAGGACAAAACATAATACGTTTTGTCCATAAAAGGGGGGGAATACTAGAAAGCCATGTGTTAGTATTCTATCCCAATATTAGAAAATTATACGTACTCTAGGAAATTTTTCGTTAATTTTGAATGAGTTCTGTCATAGTGGTATAATTTACTAATATAAGGTATGCGTATCCTGAGTAGCTTTACTTAGGGTACGTACTAACTAATCGGATATTTAACAATAAATCATCTGCTTTGCTATCTACAATTGTAGAGAAAATGGTAAACGTATGGGAGTGTTTCATATGTCAGAACAATATACAACTGGAGTGGTTGTAACAGGGAAAGTGACTGGGATTCAAGATTACGGAGCATTTGTAGCGTTAGATGCAGAAACACAAGGGCTTGTGCATATATCTGAAATTACAAATGGATATGTAAAGGATATTCATGACTTTTTAAAAGTCGGCGATACAGTAGAAGTAAAAGTACTTTCAATTGATGAAGAACACAGAAAAATGAGTTTATCGTTAAAAGCGGCGAGAAGAAAACAAGGGCGGATTCTTATACCGAATCCATCTGAGAACGGATTTAATACGCTGCGTGAAAAGTTAACAGAATGGATTGAAGAGTCCGAGTTAACAAAATAAAAGAGGAGCGCATATGAGCGTTCCTCTTTTACTTTATCTTATGATATATATTTGCAAATATGATTGCATGCAATCATATTCGTATGTCGGAGGTGAAGTAAGGACATACTGACTAGCGAATTTCGTTCGTTTCTGGGTGAGTGCCAAGATTTTCTGATGGTTTAAAGAGTAAACCAAGATTGATAAGCCCAGAAATACCAACGATGCCGTAAATAATACGGGAAAGAGCTGAATTTTGTCCACCGAAAATGGCTGCCACTAAGTCAAACTGGAAGAACCCGATTAGTCCCCAGTTCACAGCGCCAATTACAGTAAAGACTAATGCGATACGTTGCAGAGTACTCATGAAAAAGCCCCCCTTAATTGTGAAGCATGAGCAAGCGATGAGTTAATTAACTCCTTTATAGAATGGCGTAGTTATGTTGTTTTTATACATAAAAAATATAAGAAAAAGGATGTATATACATCTATACATAAAAATAAGAATTTTTATGCAAAAAATGAACTTTTTCTAAAAAATATATTTTGGTTACGTTTACAATGGTTGAATCGCTTGATTTACAACTTCAGTTTCGCTAAAGTGAATACAGAAATACATATCCATAATTGGAGGGAAAAAGATGAGTACACATGTAACGTTCGACTATTCTAAAGCGTTATCCTTCATCGGTGAACATGAAATCACTTATTTGCGTGATGCAGTGAAAGTAACACATCATGCAATCCACGAAAAAACTGGAGCTGGGAACGATTTCCTTGGGTGGGTAGACCTTCCGCTTCAATATGACAAAGAAGAATTTGCTCGCATTCAAAAATGTGCAGAAAAAATTAAAAATGACTCTGACATTTTACTTGTTGTAGGTATTGGTGGTTCTTACCTAGGAGCACGTGCAGCAATCGAAATGTTAAACCATTCTTTCTACAACACACTTTCTAAAGAACAACGTAAAACTCCACAAGTGCTATTTGTTGGACAAAACATTAGCTCCACTTACATGAAAGATTTAATGGATGTATTAGAAGGTAAAGACTTCTCTATTAACGTTATTTCCAAATCAGGTACAACAACAGAGCCGGCACTAGCATTCCGTATTTTCCGTAAGTTATTAGAAGAAAAGTATGGAAAAGAAGAAGCTCGCAAACGTATTTATGCAACGACAGATAAAGCACGTGGTGCATTAAAAACATTAGCTGATAATGAAGGTTACGAAACATTCGTTATTCCAGATGATGTTGGAGGCCGTTTCTCTGTATTAACGCCAGTTGGTTTATTACCAATCGCAGTTAGTGGCTTAAATATTGAAGAGATGATGAAAGGTGCAGCTGCTGGTCATGGTGACTTCGGTACATCAGAACTAGAAGAAAACCCAGCTTATCAATACGCAGTAGTTCGTAACGCTTTATACAATAAAGGAAAAACAATTGAAATGCTTGTTAACTATGAGCCAGCACTTCAATACTTCTCTGAATGGTGGAAACAGTTATTTGGCGAAAGTGAAGGAAAAGATCAAAAAGGTATTTTCCCATCTTCAGCAAACTTCTCAACTGACTTACACTCATTAGGTCAATACGTTCAAGAAGGTCGTCGTGACTTATTCGAAACAGTTCTGAAAGTAGGTAAATCTACACATGAACTAACAATCGAATCAGAAGAAAACGATTTAGATGGATTAAACTACCTTGCTGGTGAAACTGTAGACTTCGTAAACACGAAAGCATACGAAGGTACATTACTTGCACATAGCGATGGTGGCGTACCAAACTTAATCGTAAATATCCCTGAATTAAATGAGTACACATTCGGTTACCTTGTATACTTCTTCGAAAAGGCATGTGCGATGAGCGGCTACTTATTAGGCGTAAATCCATTTGACCAACCAGGAGTAGAAGCATATAAGAAAAACATGTTTGCTTTACTTGGTAAACCAGGATTTGAAAAGTTAAAAGCAGAATTAGAAGAGCGTTTAAAATAATAAAAAGCGACCGGAATCCGGTCGCTTTTTATTATTTTATCGAAAAGTCCATCGGTATATTCAAACTAGAGTGGGTATGCTAAAGAAAAAGTCTAGGAGGGATGGGCTTGATTCCGATTCAATCAAATTTAGAAGGACGTACATATGCGTTATATAAGTTAGAAGAGATAATGAAGCCACTTGGGTATAACATTGGTGGCAATTGGGATTACGATAAAGGATGCTTTGATTACAAAATCGATGAAGAAGATGGATATCAATTTTTACGAGTGCCATTTACAGCAGTGAATGGCGAATTAGATGTACCTGGTGTAATAGTCCGTCTTGGTACGCCTTATATTCTTTCGCACGTATATCAAGACGAACTAGATGATCACGTAAATACTTTAACGGCTGGAACGAGTGGAATGGATCAATTTGCTGAGCCGAAAGATCCAGATGGAGATGTGAAAAGAAAATATATCAATATTGGGAAAGTGCTCATGCAGGAACTAGAAAAACATTTTCTTAATGGTGAATAACAATGAGTATGTCGCTTTCAATGAGAACAAAGGAATGGACTGGATTAATCATATATTGTTCGTCGCGTTTTATACCTAGTAAGAGAATATTTTGCTTTAAAAGAGTATAGCTACAATTTGCAAAAGTTTGTCCAGTGCAGGAAGGATAAAGCTCCATCAGTTGTAATTTGTTATCAGAGATTTCATCGTAAAGTGAGAATAGTACGCCTGAAATGGAAGGGAATAAAAGAGAAGCGGTAAATACGTAGCTCGTTAATTTATTTCCTTCTATAATTTCTGATACACCAGCTCTAGTTGCATTTTGTATTTGTTCAGAAGTAAGAAGTTCAGCGATGCAGTGAATGTTTGGATTAAGACCTTTTGCAGTTAAAATATTTAAAATGGACTGTGTATCTGCTAAGCTTTCATTTTTTTCTTTATCAGCTGTTATTAATATAGTGTGAGCAGTTGTAATATTAGCTTTTAATAAAGTTTGATCGTGATGCGGGCAACCCTTTATAAATTCTAAATGATGAAATGGTTTTGGAAGTAAAGAAAGTGTTTCATCAATTAAAACGATATCAAGGTTCGGTTGTAAGATGTGCATTTGTTTTACAACATGTTTTGCCCGTTCATTCCAACCCACGATAATCATATGACCGTTAGAGGTAGCGGCTTCTTCTCCTTTAATTTTCATATATTGTTTATTAATCATATCAGTGGCGAACAGAACCATATAATAAGAACAAAAACCGGTTCCAAATAAAATAATACCCATACCGATAAGTTTGCCTATTAGTGTATGCGGGGCAAAGTCACCATAGCCAACGGTGAAAATGGTAACGATTGACCACCAAACTCCATCAAACCATGTGGTGAAGTGCGATGGCTCTAATCTATGTATAAGGAAGCCAGAAAAAGCAGTAAGTACAACAATAAAGCAAACTAAACGAAAAATAATGGAATCACGAAATGTATCTACTAAATTTGGACGGGATTTCAAACTCTTATTCCTCCTTACTTTGCAGGGCTACATTCATTGTTACCATTATAGAAAAAAGAAAAACTCTCTAATTTAAAAGAGAGTTTGTTTTACATTACATACTTTCTAATTCAGTTTGTTGGACACTTTCAAGATGCTGGAGGGCGTAGTAAACATCAGCAGTATGCCTTTTTTGATCGATGGATAATTTCAAATGTAAATAGTGAGAGCCATTCTCCAATGTTTTGAGCTTCATATTCTTAACTTTTATATCCATTTCTTTTATTTCTTCAATTACAATTGGGATATTGTCCATATTTCGCACAACAAGTTTTACTGCGATATCACGTTGACGAAATGATCTCGGTCCTACAAATTTCATTGCTAATGGTATAAGTTCAACGCTAATCATAAGGAAACACATTCCGAAAATCGCTTCGATATAGAATCCAGCCCCAACAGCAATACCAATACCAGAAGCACCCCAAATCATAGCAGCAGTCGTTAGTCCTGCAATGCTATCGTTTCCTCTTCGTAAAATAACACCGGCACCTAAAAAACCGATTCCTGATACAATTTGAGCGGCAAGTCGAAGTGGATCCATATTCATATGATCGGTATGTGGTAAATTGTAAGCCGCTTTAATAGAAACAATCGTCAGGAGGCAACTAATGATAGAAATAACTAAACAAGTTTTTAAACCAAGTGGTTTTCGTTTTAATTCGCGCTCTAAACCGATAGCGAACCCTAAAATAGCCGAGAGACCTAGTTTGATTAATAAATCGGCATAGTCCATATATATTCCTCCTTGTATGATATGGTATATAAATAAAACATTTATTATAGAAAGAAATGCTTTTGATAGAGTTACTTTATATAGAATATATGTAGGAATTATTTATACATGAAAGAGATATTTCGTTTAAGTATATGATATTAACAAAGAAATTAGGGTGATCTAAAAAAAAGTTTATAAAAGGTGTTGCATTTCGAATTTCACCATGATATATTAATAACCGTCGCTGATGCGGAAACGCAGAAAACGACAAAAAAGAAATTGAAAAACTTAGTTGACATCGAAAAACGAAGATGTTAACATAAGGAAGTCGCAAATGAGCGACTGAGTAGTTCTTTGAAAACTGAACGAAACAAACAACGTGAAACGTCAATTTTTATTTTTAGATGCTAGACAAACTAACTTTATTGGAGAGTTTGATCCTGGCTCAGGATGAACGCTGGCGGCGTGCCTAATACATGCAAGTCGAGCGAATGGATTGAGAGCTTGCTCTCAAGAAGTTAGCGGCGGACGGGTGAGTAACACGTGGGTAACCTGCCCATAAGACTGGGATAACTCCGGGAAACCGGGGCTAATACCGGATAATATTTTGAACTGCATGGTTCGAAATTGAAAGGCGGCTTCGGCTGTCACTTATGGATGGACCCGCGTCGCATTAGCTAGTTGGTGAGGTAACGGCTCACCAAGGCAACGATGCGTAGCCGACCTGAGAGGGTGATCGGCCACACTGGGACTGAGACACGGCCCAGACTCCTACGGGAGGCAGCAGTAGGGAATCTTCCGCAATGGACGAAAGTCTGACGGAGCAACGCCGCGTGAGTGATGAAGGCTTTCGGGTCGTAAAACTCTGTTGTTAGGGAAGAACAAGTGCTAGTTGAATAAGCTGGCACCTTGACGGTACCTAACCAGAAAGCCACGGCTAACTACGTGCCAGCAGCCGCGGTAATACGTAGGTGGCAAGCGTTATCCGGAATTATTGGGCGTAAAGCGCGCGCAGGTGGTTTCTTAAGTCTGATGTGAAAGCCCACGGCTCAACCGTGGAGGGTCATTGGAAACTGGGAGACTTGAGTGCAGAAGAGGAAAGTGGAATTCCATGTGTAGCGGTGAAATGCGTAGAGATATGGAGGAACACCAGTGGCGAAGGCGACTTTCTGGTCTGTAACTGACACTGAGGCGCGAAAGCGTGGGGAGCAAACAGGATTAGATACCCTGGTAGTCCACGCCGTAAACGATGAGTGCTAAGTGTTAGAGGGTTTCCGCCCTTTAGTGCTGAAGTTAACGCATTAAGCACTCCGCCTGGGGAGTACGGCCGCAAGGCTGAAACTCAAAGGAATTGACGGGGGCCCGCACAAGCGGTGGAGCATGTGGTTTAATTCGAAGCAACGCGAAGAACCTTACCAGGTCTTGACATCCTCTGAAAACCCTAGAGATAGGGCTTCTCCTTCGGGAGCAGAGTGACAGGTGGTGCATGGTTGTCGTCAGCTCGTGTCGTGAGATGTTGGGTTAAGTCCCGCAACGAGCGCAACCCTTGATCTTAGTTGCCATCATTAAGTTGGGCACTCTAAGGTGACTGCCGGTGACAAACCGGAGGAAGGTGGGGATGACGTCAAATCATCATGCCCCTTATGACCTGGGC
>NZ_JAEHBQ010000089.1:0-268 GCF_016483555.1 Bacillus cereus group sp. N14 | reverse complement strand
AAGTCAGTTGCTCTACCAGTTGAGCTAAGTCGGCTTGCTACTTCAAAATGGTGGCTCGGGACGGAATCGAACCGCCGACACGAGGATTTTCAGTCCTCTGCTCTACCGACTGAGCTACCGAGCCTTTATGTAAAAAAATGGCGGTCCCGACCGGGGTCGAACCGGCGATCTCCTGCGTGACAGGCAGGCATGTTAACCACTACACCACGGGACCATTTGGTTGCGGGGACAGGATTTGAACCTGCGACCTTCGGGTTATGAGCCCGAC
>NZ_JAEHBQ010000088.1:0-269 GCF_016483555.1 Bacillus cereus group sp. N14 | reverse complement strand
TATTACTTCTTACTTGAAACTACATAGCCTTATCATGGCTATTACTTCTTACTTGAAGCTATATAGCTTTATCAGGGCTATTAACTCTTATTTAAAACTATATAGCCTTATCGCGGCTATTACTTCTTACTTGAAACTGTATAGCTTTATCGAGGCTAAAAGCCCTTATTTGAAACTGCATAGCCTTATCGCGGCTATTACTTCTTACTTGAAACTATATAGCTTTATCGTGGCTATAAGCTCTTATTTGAAACTATGTAGCCTTATCA
>NZ_JAEHBQ010000087.1:0-271 GCF_016483555.1 Bacillus cereus group sp. N14 | reverse complement strand
CCATAATGCGATGAATTAACATTACGAAAATGAAACACTTTGTTATAATTCCTCTGTAGAAGGATCTACAGAAACTTTTTTACGATCTGACATTTTAATATACTTTAATAAAATCGTAAAGAAAGCGCAAACAAAGAAAAATAAAAAACTGATTATTTAAATTAAAAAAATAGATGAAATAAATAAATAACTATATCTTAATTCGAAATTTCTTTAATATAACCAATATCAAATTAAAATCAATTATAAAATAAATAAACTCAAAAACAAA
>NZ_JAEHBQ010000086.1:0-271 GCF_016483555.1 Bacillus cereus group sp. N14 | reverse complement strand
TTACTTTACACGCAGTAGAATAAACATTACATCAAGTACAATATACAGAAAAACCAGTTGAATATACAGAAAAACCAGTATAAGAAACAGAAAATCCAGGTGAAGAAACAGAAAAACCAGGTGAAGAAACAGAAAAACCAGGTGAAGAAACAGGAACACCAGGCGAAGAAACAGAGAAACCAGAAGAAGATACAGAAAAACCAGGCGAAGAAACAGAAAAGCAAGGCGAAGAAACAGAAAAACCACGAGAAGAAAAAAAACAACAACAAGA
>NZ_JAEHBQ010000085.1:0-273 GCF_016483555.1 Bacillus cereus group sp. N14 | reverse complement strand
AGCATACGATGCAAACGGAGTGGCATACAAGTATGAAGTGAAAGAACAGCCAGTAGCAGGATATGAATCCAAAGTAAGTGGTACTGATATCACGAATACAAAAGTAGCGAAATTGACAGTAGAAGGAACAAAAACGTGGAACGATAACCAAGCAACAGATCGTCCAAGCTCGATTAAAGTAGACCTTTTACAAAATGGTAAAGTAGTAGATACAAAAGAAGTAACAGCGGCAACAAACTGGAAATATGCATTCACGGATTTAGAAGCATATGA
>NZ_JAEHBQ010000084.1:0-275 GCF_016483555.1 Bacillus cereus group sp. N14 | reverse complement strand
AATGTTATAAGGAATTGGATGAAAGAATTAAAGACATATATTCCTTTAGAGAAAAATGAGTCAGGTTACAATATTTTTGATGAAAAAGCTCTTGAGCAAATGAAGATAGTTAAGCAATTACATCGAGAACAGAATTATTCAATAAAGCAAATTGAACATTATTTTGCTACAGGTGGAGAGAGTATAAAACTTGTTCCTAGTAAAGAAGCTGGAGAGATTTTAGCTGAAGAATTAAAAGCATTAAAAAATGAAGTTAGTAAACTTAGAGAATATAG
>NZ_JAEHBQ010000083.1:0-279 GCF_016483555.1 Bacillus cereus group sp. N14 | reverse complement strand
TCTGAACATTGATGGTACTAACAGAGCTTGCTTTTTCTCTAAAAGAGTTAATAACTCTCTAGGTTCTTTGTTTTGTATTTCAGAAATAATTAACAGTTTTCCTCCTGATAAAGTAACAGGGAAAATTTCCCAAACTGAGCCATCGAAGATATAGTTTAAATTTTGAAGAACAACCGTATCTTCTCCATACTTCCCTTCATCGATTTGCCAATTAGATAGATTCATTACATTCCTATTTTCAACCATTACACCTTTCGGTGTTCCTGTTGTACCAGAAGT
>NZ_JAEHBQ010000082.1:0-281 GCF_016483555.1 Bacillus cereus group sp. N14 | reverse complement strand
ACTACCACCCGGAGAAGACACACCTATCCAAGGTGAAGAATCACAAACACAAGGTGAAGACACAGAAAAACCAGGTGAAGAAACAGGAACACCAGGCGAAGAAACAGAGAACCCAGGTGAAGAAACAGAAAACCCAGGCGAAGAAACAGAAAAGCCAGGCGAAGAAACAGAAAAACCAGGTGAAGAAACAGAAAAGCCAGGCGAAGAAAAAGAAAAGCCAGGAGAAGCAACAGAAAAACCAGGACAAGCAAAAGAACAGCAAGGAGAAGACAAAGAAAAGC
>NZ_JAEHBQ010000081.1:0-288 GCF_016483555.1 Bacillus cereus group sp. N14 | reverse complement strand
CCTCCACCCCCCCTCCAGGTACCACTGGCGCTACTGGTGCTACTGGACCTCAAGGCGTTCAAGGTAACACAGGCGCTACTGGTGCTACTGGGCCTCAAGGTGTTCAAGGTAACACAGGCGCTACTGGACCTCAGGGCGTTCAAGGTAACACGGGCGCTACTGGTGCCACTGGACCTCAGGGTAACACGGGCGCTACCGGTGCCACTGGACCTCAAGGTGTTCAAGGTAACACGGGCGCTACCGGTGCTACTGGGACGCAAGGGCACACGGGCGCGGCGGGGGCGCAGG
>NZ_JAEHBQ010000080.1:0-288 GCF_016483555.1 Bacillus cereus group sp. N14 | reverse complement strand
GGAGTATTGTACGGACTTATTTAAAGAAAAAACAATTGCTCGTATGAATGAACAATTTGTCCAATTATTGAAAAATGCTTTGAAAGACCCACAAAAGAAACTGTGTGAAATTGAATTATTAACTGATACAGAAAAAGAAAAAGTTATTTATGAATTTAATAGGACACATATTGAATATCAAAACGATAAGACGATTATTGAAAGATTTGAAGAACAGGTGGAAAAAACTCCAGATAAAATAGCTGTAGAATATGAAGGGGAGAGCCTTACCTATAGACAATTGAATGC